>CANSAF010000041.1 GCA_947644645.1 uncultured Sporosarcina sp.
ATATAAGCGACACGCATTAAATAATCCCCGTATTCTTCTATAACTTTTTCAATGGCTAACAAAGTTCTCTCGTCCTCCTAACCTCCCCTTACACTATAGACGGAATGGAATAGATTTCCGACTCATTTTTTAAAAATTAATGAACATAACTGGGTTACTCTCCAGAATCACTTTAGCAAATTCAGATAAAATGCCACTTATATAAGTTAAATTCTGTGATATTGCATTTCTAGTCGTTCATTGATATGACTCACTTCTATTATGGTTTCGATCTATTACAATCAACTTTATATAAATAAACATAACGCAAAAAAGCTTGCTATGATGATTGATAGCAAGCTTCTTCCAAATATACATTCTCACTTTTCTTCCAGTAACTGTAACTGCTCTAGCTGAATCATTCCTTCTATATCACTACTTTTTATATATTCCGCTTCTTTACTAATATCCGCCATTTCCTGAATCACTTGCTCATTGACAACTGTTGTCACTTCTAATCGATCAAAAGCGGCTTTAAGTTCTTCTTCATCGATATCTTTCCCTGTTAAATCTTTCAAATGTTTCCGTACAAGTTTTTGGCTTTCTTCTGGATTTTGCTGGATAAATTCGACTGCCTGTATATGCGCAGTTAGATAAGCTTCCATAAATGGTTTATTGTCTATGAACGCTTTACTCGCCGCTACAACTGTATTCGTCGACTCTTTCCCCCAAGCAAATGATTCCCAATCTAGCAACAACTCACCTTCTGCCTGCGTTTCTAAAATATATCCCCAAGGCTCTTGTGTTGCTGCTGCATCTACTGATTTTTGTACGAAAAGTGTAGCTGTATCTGCTGGTGCAGCTGCAAATAATTCAACCGTTCCGCCATTTGTTGTTGGCTTTAACCCAACTTCATTTAACGCTTTACGCAACATCACATCTTGCGTACTTCCGATAACTGGAATTGCCACTTTCTTTCCATCTAAATCAGCTAACTCTTTAATTTGACTATGTTCACTTGCAACAAGAACTGCCCCACCGTTCACTGCGCCTGAAATAATATGATATCTAGGATCCTTTGCATAAATATTAAGCAACGGTCCAGGACCAACCGTACCAACATCAATGGACTTTGTCGCCATAGCCTCCATGAATAAACCGCCGTTACTCACTGTTTTCGTATTAATTTTAATATCTTCTCCAAATGCTTCAGTTAAATAGTTATTTTCCAAAGCAACGATTGTTGTAATATGTGTTAAGTTAGGAAAATAACCGATGTTCACTTCTTTAGTAGATTGTTTCTCTTCAGAACACGCTGTCAACACACTTAGTATAAATAATAATATAAAAACAATAATCGGCTGCTTCTTGTTCATTTCATTTTCTCCCCTTTAGCTAATTCCCCATTTTCTCTGTACATTTTTCTCAAGCCTTAAAAACACAACATTATCCATAATTACACCAATGATTCCAATGATGATCATGACCGATATGACTAAATCCATTTGACCAAGTGACCTTCCTGTTTCTAGTAAATGACCAAGACCTCCACCAGAGCCAAGTAATTCACCAGCCATTAATGCGCGCCATGAAAATGCCCAAGCAATTCTTAATCCGGATATAATTTGTGGCACAGATGCCGGTAATATTACTGTTCTTAAAAAATGGATTCCGCTTGAACCTAGTGTTTTAGCCACACGCTGATAAAGAACTGGAACATTCTTAAAACCACTCGTTGCACTAATCGTCATTGTCCAAGTTGCACCAATTGTAACGATAAACAAAATGGAAAGATCATTTAATCCAAACCAAATAATTGCTAACGGAAACCAAACAATGCTTGGAATAGATTGTAGTGCAGTTACCAAAAATCCCAGTGTATCTTCTACAAACTTAAAACGCCAAATCAAATACCCAAATAGTAACCCTAATGAAATGGCAATCGAAAATCCAATCAGTAAGCGACTCATACTTTTAACAATCGCAACTGTAATTTGCCCATTTATAATCCCTTTGAAAAGTGTTTGAAGCACCTGTGTTAAACTTGGAAACATGAAATCGGGTATACTTGAAAATCTAGATGTGACTTCCCAAATCACCGCTAGAATCGCGATGAAGAGAACCCGTCTTAAAAATGTAGTCATCCCCCATTTCCTCCTTTAACACTTTCTCAATCTCATCTTGTAAAGAAGATAATATTTTCTTTTCCAATTGAAACATCACTTCGTTTGGCATAATACCGTCCTTCATCGTTCTGGAATTAAAAATTGCTTTGATTTTTCCAGGACGTGTTTCAAAAACAACAATTTTCTCAGACAACAAAACGGCTTCTCGAATATTATGTGTGATAAATAAAATGGTCACTTGCGTCTTTTTCCAAATTTCTAATAATTCATTGTGTAAGACCATTCTCGTTTGCTCATCCAATGCAGCAAAAGGTTCATCCATTAATAAAATATCTGGCTCCATTACCAGCGCTCGCGCAATGGCTACACGTTGCTTCATTCCTCCTGATAACTGATGAGGATAAGCATCAAGATAATTGCTTAAATGGACCATCTTTAACATATCTACTGCTTTTTTCCGTGCCTCAACTTTAGATATTCCTTTCAACAGTAATCCATACGTTACATTGTCTAATATGGTTAACCATGGAAATAAGCCAGCTTCTTGAAACACAACAACACGTTCAGGTCCTGCACCAGTTACTCTTTTTCCCCCAATCCGAATTTCTCCTTTGTCTGCTTTTTCTAAACCTGCAACCAAATAAAGCAATGTGGATTTCCCACACCCAGATGGTCCTACAATTGAAACAAACTGTCCTTTTTCTATTTCTAATTGAATATGATCAAGCACTTTTACTTGGCCTTTTTCTTGATGTGAAAAACTTTTCTCTACCCCATCAATCGTTAAATACAACTTAAACTCCCCCCTTACTTTTAATCCCTACTATTTCAATATGCTTTTATTAGTATATTCATAATCTACTATAATGCAATACTTTGTCAACCATTTATAGAGAAATTTAAATATTTCCTTTCCACGTTGGATAAGCTCTGAAAAAGTATAATGGAAATAAACCATATCGTTTTCCTTTAAAATTCATCCATTTTCTAAAATAAAAAACCTTCTACTCATATTTCATAAGTAAAAGGTTTTAATTTTAATATTGAAATAAATCACTGGATAAATAACGTTCTCCTGAATCTGGTGCGATGCACACAACAACATCTTCCGGGGTTAATCGTTTAGCTACTTCAAGTGCTGCATAAACGGAGGCTCCTCCGGAAGGACCGATGAGAATCCCTTCACTAGCAGCAATTTTTCTTACAATATCATAGGCTTCTTCATCTTCCACTTGAAAAATCTCATCGTAAATTTCAGTATTTAAAACAGGCGGTACAAACCCTGGACTTGTTCCAACAAGCTTATGTTTACCGGGTTTTCCTCCTGATAAAACAGGCGATCCTGCTGGTTCTACAACATGGACAGTAATGTTTTCATCATATGCTTTTAATGTTTCCCCTGTTCCCGTTACCGTTCCACCAGTACCTGATGTACAAACAAATGCACTAACTTTTTTTCCAATGGACTGCATTGCTTCAATAATTTCAATTGCAGTTGTCGTCCGATGTACATCTGGATTTGCCCCATTTTCAAATTGCATCGGTATAAAACTATTCTCAATTTGCGCGGCCAATTCATTTGCTTTCGCAATTGCACCAGGCATTCTTTCTTCACTTGGCGTTAAGACAACTTGTGCGCCATAAGCTTTCATCAAATTTATACGTTCACTCGTTGCATTATCAGGCATCACTAAAATTGACTGATATCCCCTAGCTGCAGCATTCATTGCTAAACCAATCCCCGTATTGCCTGAGGTGGGCTCAATAATTGTTGAACCTACTGTTAATAAACCGTTTCTCTCTGCCTCCACAATCATATTGTATGCAGCTCGATCTTTCACGCTTCGACTTGGGTTAAAAAATTCAAGTTTCACATAAACTGCCGCCCCTTTTGGATTCGACAATCGATTTAACTTCACAAGCGGTGTATTCCCAATTAACTTCGCAATGTTGTCTACAACTTGCATAACGCTCATCCTTCCGTATTGTGATTATAATAAACTATTATATATTATTCCTATTATTTTACTAGGTTTTAAAACGACAGTTCCCACTAAAAAGTCTATTACTCTTCATTTTGTATTTTAAAAGACAAGCAGATGCATTGAATGCTGAATTGGATTAATTATAGGGGATGATATCACATAATAAACCAAGCCGACCATTCATTAGGAAACACTTTCCTTCACAATTGAAGACATTGCTTATTGGATTATTGATGTGAAAAAATCATCAAATACAAAATGTAATTAAAAACCTTGGAATTAGGGAGGAAGTCCAATTTACAGCAGTCGAAAAATTAAAGATGTAATCCATTGAATATACTTATTCTTCTTTGACTCAGCCGTCATCTCCCTTTACAATAAACCTAATATTCCGTTATTTTCAGGAGGGATTTCATGGAAGAACGATTCGATTTGAGTTGGAATAATAAAGAAGTTCGAATGTGGTGTTATATTATGATTCCGTTAATGATTGCAGGTCTTTTATGGATTATTTTTTCCGATTCAACTGCTTCATCTTTTGCGCCACTTATTCCTTCGCTAGGTTGGCTTATTTACGGGGCTTGGCGCTATTTTCACAAAAATAAAAAGCGTTAAAAAAAGGTATTCCCTTCTCTAACGCTTTTTAATTACTTAACTAGATTCTTCAACGCTTCCGCCTTATCCGTCTTTTCCCAAGGGAATTCAACGTCAGTACGTCCGAAATGTCCGTAAGCTGCTGTATCTTGGTAAATTGGGCGACGTAAGTCTAACATTTTAATAATACCTGCTGGGCGAAGGTCGAATAGTTCACGAACCGCTTCAACAAGTTTGCTTTCTTCAACTTTTCCAGTGCCAAAAGTATCCACTGCAATGGAAACAGGTTGTGCAACACCGATTGCATAAGCAAGTTGTACTTCACAAGCATCTGCAAGCCCTGCTGCAACGATGTTTTTCGCTACATAACGTGCCGCGTAAGATGCTGAACGGTCAACTTTCGTTGCATCCTTACCTGAAAACGCACCGCCACCATGACGTGCATATCCACCGTAAGTATCAACAATAATTTTACGTCCTGTTAAGCCGACATCCCCTTGTGGTCCGCCGATTACGAAACGACCTGTTGGGTTGATGAAGTATTTTGTTTCGTCATCGATTAACGATGCTGGAACAATTGGTTCAATGACTTGTTTTTTCATATCATCTTGA
Organism: uncultured Sporosarcina sp.; assembly: GCA_947644645.1. Classification (GTDB taxonomy): domain Bacteria; phylum Bacillota; class Bacilli; order Bacillales_A; family Planococcaceae; genus Sporosarcina. Next base: position 5,297 of record CANSAF010000041.1, read on the forward strand.
ATTTGTTCAAGTGTCGTATCCGGATCATGCTGTGTTGACAGTACGATTGTATCGATGCGAACTGGTTTATTATTTTCATCATACTCAATTGTCACTTGCGTTTTACCATCCGGACGTAAATATGGAAGTTGTCCCGTTTTACGAACTGACGCTAATTTATGTGACAATTGGTGTGATAAACTGATTGGTAAAGGCATGAGTTCTGGTGTTTCATTGCACGCATAACCAAACATTAAGCCTTGGTCTCCCGCGCCAATTGCTTCAATATCTTCATCAGACATTGACCCTTCACGTGCTTCAAGCGCGTTATCAACACCCGCTGCGATATCTGCTGATTGCTCATCGATTGATGTTAAAACCGCTGATGTTTCAAAGTCGAAACCGTATTTTGCTTTCGTATAACCAATTTCTTTTACCGTTTCACGCACAACTTTTGGAATATCTACATAGGTTGTTGTTGTAATTTCCCCTGCAACAAGTACAAGACCTGTTGTAATTGTTGTTTCACACGCGACACGTGCATTTGGATCTTCTTTTAAAATAGCATCTAAAATGGCATCAGAAATCTGATCACACATTTTGTCTGGATGCCCTTCTGTTACTGATTCTGAAGTAAACAGACGGCGATTTGTCATTGTATTTCCTCCTATATCCTACGAGATTGATACGGTACTCATTGTCCCATGTTTAAGCCCCCATTTTTAGGGTAAATGGCTTTTAATCCATCTTGAGCCTTATACACGAGGATAAAGGGTAATTGTATATCAATTGTCTATCGGCGGAAACAAGTTGCCGAGAGCTTCACTTAGCCAGTAACAGTTCTAATTTAACTGACAAAAGTTTAAAAAAGCCTTCCACTCACGTAGTCACATGAGAGAAAGGCATGATTTCAAAAGTACCCTTCACTCTTATCATCCAAGGATTTTCACCTTGCATCAGGTTTAGCACCAACTCATAAGTACACAGACTTATGCAGGTTGCCGGGTTTCACAGGGACTGCCCCTCCACCAGCTCGGGATAAGAGTATCCGTTCAATAATAGATTGTACGAAATTTGACGATTGAAGTCAAACTTTACATGCTTTTCATTATCACTTCATCTTATGAAATATAAATCATCAATTCTTTTAAATTAATTATGCCAAAAACCCACATAAAACTGTTGACTTTTAAATAGTATAGTATATTATTTTAAATGTGTTATACTAATTAACAAATAAACAAAATATAAATCCCCCAATGACTTGGGACTACTAAGAAAAGGACGGTACATACACATGATATCAGCGAGAATTAATGATGAGCTTAAAGGACTTTTATCTGGTGACAATATTCACGTTCAACTTTCAGTACCACAATTAGTTGAAAAAGCTACAGAACGCGGTGAGGCAATTTTAACTGCAGATGGTGCAGTTAGAGCACAAACAGGTAAATATACAGGACGCTCTCCTAAGGATCGATATATCGTTGAAGAACCTTCTTCTAAAGATAAAATTGACTGGGGTGCTGTTAACCGTCCAATCTCCTCTGAAATTTTTGAGGCATTATACGCGAAAGTAGTCAATTATTTATCGGAAAAAGATGAGTTATTTGTTTTTAAAGGATTTGCGGGTGCAGATGAAAAAACACGTCTTTCGATTCAAGTTGTGAATGAGTATGCTTGGCATAACTTATTTGTACACCAATTATTCATTCGCCCAAATGCGGATGAACTTGCGACACATGAAGCACAATTCTCAATCGTTTCAGCGCCGACATTTAAAGCTGATCCAGCAGTCGATGGAACGGACTCTGAAACATTTATTATCGTCAATATGGAAAAACGTATCGTGTTAATTGGTGGGACTGAGTATGCAGGTGAGATGAAAAAATCGATTTTCTCTGTCATGAACTACTTACTTCCTGAAGAAGGCATTATGCCAATGCATTGTTCTGCAAACGTTGGGGAAGACGGCGATGTCGCATTATTCTTCGGCTTATCAGGAACAGGAAAAACGACACTTTCCGCAGATGCTGATCGTAAACTAATCGGTGATGATGAACATGGTTGGTCAAATGAAGGCGTTTTCAATATTGAAGGCGGTTGCTATGCAAAATGTATCGATTTATCCGCCGAAAAAGAACCTGAAATTCACGGAGCAATTCGTTTCGGATCAGTACTGGAAAACGTTGTCGTAGATGAAGCAACGCGTATTCCGGATTATGCAGATGGTTCTTTAACTGAAAATACACGTGCTGCATACCCGATTCATTATATCGATAATATTGTTACACCATCCATTGCCGGTCATCCAAATACAATTATTTTCTTAACGGCTGATGCATTTGGTGTTTTACCACCTATTTCAAAATTAACGAAAGAGCAAGCGATGTACCATTTCCTAAGTGGATTCACATCAAAACTAGCAGGAACAGAGCGTGGCATTACATCACCAGAAGCGACGTTCTCAACATGCTTCGGTTCACCATTCTTACCACTTCATGCGACAGTGTACGCGGAAATGCTTGGTGAGAAGATTGATGAACATAACGCACAAGTTTTCCTTGTCAACACAGGTTGGACGGGTGGAGCATACGGGGTTGGTAACCGTATGGAACTAAAATATACACGCGCAATGGTTCGCGCAGCACTTGCGGGACAATTAGACGATGTTGAAACTGAAACAAATGCTGTCTTCGGTCTTCAAATGCCAACAACAATTGAAGGTGTTCCAACAGAAGTCCTGAACCCACGTAATGCTTGGGCAGATAAATCGGCTTATGATGTAAAAGCAAAAGAACTTGCACAATTATTCCATGATAACTTTAAGAAATTCGGCGAAGTATCGAAGGATATCATTTCAAAAGGCGGTCCTATCGCATAATTTTACTTAAACTGTTACGGCACATCGATTTCTTCTGATGTGCTGTGACAGTTTTTTTGTTTATTGGTTATGCGGATGGAGTTTATCCGCGCTTCAAGCTAGTTTATCCGCGTTCGGGACATCTTTATCCGCGCCCCGCCCCACTTTATCCGCGTTCGGAGCACCTTTATCCGCGGAACAGTCGATTTTTAACAAATAAAACACTATTTATCGAATTTTCATCACACCAAAATCTCCCCTATAACTAATCAAACTTTGGACATCCTAACAGATGAACGTTGGTTTAATTAATTTTTAAAACCTAAATTAGAATAATTATTAATAAGTATTGATTATCACAAAATACATGTTATAATAAAGTTAATTGATTCGAGGAGGAATATAAACATGACAAAATTACATTCAGCATTAAACGTACAAATTTCAAACTGGAGCTTACTTTACACGAAACTACACCGATTCCACTGGTTCGTGAAAGGTCCGCAATTCTTTACACTTCATGAAAAATTTGAAGCGTTATATGATGAAGCCGCAGAAGTCGTTGACGAAGCAGCGGAAAGATTACTTGCAGTTGGCGGGACACCTGTTGCGACGATGAAAGAATATTTAGCACTTGCAACTTTAGAAGAAACAACTGGCGAAACAAAAGCGGATGAAATGGTCCAAAGCTTAGTCAATGATTATCAGCAATTAAGAACAGAACTAAAAGAAATCGCTGAGTTATCAGATGAAAGCGGCGATGACAGCATTAACGACTTCGCAGTGGGCTTAATCGTAAAATTAGATACACATATTTGGATGTTATCAGCTTATTTAGGTGAATAAATAGAAAAAGGATTGTTCTGGAATTTTGATTCCAAGGACAATCCTTTTTTATTTAATGAAATAAAAGCCCAACGTATTAAATAATTACATAAGAGGAAAGCTATAAAAGAATTAGAATTTAAGGAGGTTGTCGTTTTGACAAAGAAGAAAGATTCGAATATATCATATGAACAAACAACTTCACGTAAAACATTAACAACAAGACAAGGTCATCCTGTAAGAGATAACCAAAACATCCGGACCATTGGGGATCGTGGACCTGCTACGCTAGAAAATTATCATTTCATTGAGAAGATTTCCCATTTCGACCGTGAAGAAGTGCCCGAGCGTATCGCTCATGCACGAGGAACCGGTGCATTCGGCTATTTTGAAACATACGGTAAAGTTGGCGATGAACCGGTAGAAAAATATACACGTGCGAAAGTTTTTTCAGGTGCTGGGAAAAGAACGCCTTTAATGGTGCGTTTTTCTACAGTGGCAGGCGCAAAAGATTCACCAGAAACCGCAAGAGACCCACGTGGCTTTGCAGTAAAAATGTATACAGAAGATGGAAATTGGGATTTAGTTGGCAATAACTTAAAGATTTTCTTTATCCGAGATGCGATGAAATTCCCGGATATGATTCATGCTTTTAAAGCTGATCCCGTTTCAAATATTCCCAACCCTGAGCGAATGTTTGACTTTGTCTCCCGCTCACCCGAAGCAACACATATGATTACGTTTTTATTCTCACCTTGGGGAATCCCCGCAACTTACCGCCATATGCAAGGGTCAGGTGTGAACACTTATAAATGGGTAAATGAAAAAGGTGAAGCTGTTCTTGTAAAATATCACTGGGAACCGAAACAAGGTATCCGAAATTTAACACAAGAAGATGCTGAAAAAATACAAGCAAAAAACGTTGGACATGCCACACAAGATTTATATGAAGCGATTGAACGTGGCGATTATCCTGAATGGGAACTTTTCGTTCAAATTATGGAAGAAGACTATCATTCTGAGCTTGATTTTGATCCACTAGATAATACGAAGCTTTGGCCTGAAGAAAAATTTCCCTGGTTACCGGTTGGACGAATGGTACTTGATCGTAATCCTAGCGATTTTCACGCAGAAATTGAGCAAGCTGCTTTTGGAACAGGTGTACTTGTTGATGGTATGGACTTCTCTGACGATAAAATGCTTCAAGGACGAACTTTTTCTTATTCCGACACGCAACGTTATCGCATAGGCGCTAACTATTTAAAGCTTCCAGTCAATGCGCCAATTACACCTGTTCGTACAAATCAGCGTCGCGGCCAAATGGCTGTTTATGATCCAAACGAAGCCGAAAATCCACATATTAATTATGAGCCGTCAATGCTAGGCGGTTATGAAGAAGAAAAAGAAGGACAACGTCCACCCCACCGACCAACTTATCATGCTGCGGCAATGAGTGCTCCAATCGATCGTCCTAACAACTACGGTCAAGCGGGGCACACATATCGTAGCTTTGATGATTGGGAACGAGATGAATTAATTCAAAACTTAGCTGAAGCACTTGCAGTATGTAATTCTAAAATCCAACAGGCAATGATTGAACATTTTACACAAGCCGATGAAGAATACGGTCGTCGCGTTCAAGAAAGTATGGAAAAAATCATGAGTGAGCTCAAAAACAAAGCGGCCGATTCAGATGCCCCTGGACGCGCTGCTGGTCAAACTAAATATGGTCAAAGTTCTTTGGCAGCTAATGAAGCAACTAAAGATGCTGTAAAGAAAAGTAAAAAAACTGATCCGTATTAATAAAAAAAGAGGAGACTCCTCCTCTTTTTATCCTTGTTCTTTCATCCACTTACATAAGTCTTGAACGATTTTCCGGTTATGCACCGGTGGAATATGATGTGTGAATTGAGAAAAATACCAAGTTTCGACTTTTTTCGATTGTGCAATTAACGCATCTTCTAAGATTTTTGCTTGTTCAAATGACACATGTTCGTCTAACATTCCATGAATAATTAACACTGGAACATCTATCTCTTCGATTCGATCAAGTGCATTTCGCTCTCGGTACGCTTCCGCTTGATTATTCGGTGTGCCACCGATGACACGCTTCATCATACGACGCATATCTTTTCGTTCTTTATATGTAAAAATGATATCTGACACGCCTGCCCATGTGACGACAGACGTTAAATCATCTCTTAAAATAGCCGTCCATAATGCCATTAAGCCGCCTCTTGAAAAGGCAAATAAATGGATGCGATCGACCTTTACTTTCGGATGCTGTTTTAATATATCCACAGCATAAACCGCGTCCATACGGTCATTTCCGGCAAACTCATCTCGTCCTTCCCCGCCACGATTGCCTCGATAATAAGGAGCAAAAACAATAAATCCTTGGCTTGCGAGTTGAGCCATGCGCGAAGGTCTAACCATGCCAATATGCTGCATGCCGCCACGTAAATAAACGATGCCTTCATATTCCCCTTCTTCAATGGGCTCCGCGAATAAACCTTTCACACGAAAACCATCCGACCAATAAGTCACTTCCTGTAATTTAACCGCTGGATTTGGCGAAGGATATAGTCGCCTATGCTCAATCGTTCCACTCTCTTTCATTTGCAATCACCCACTTCCTTAGTTCCTCCATTCCCGTATCTTTCATATGAAAACTTAATGTATCACAAGCATTTAATGCTTCATCGGTTAACCAGATGGCCCCTTTTGTTTCATGTAATGTCGGATTTTCTTCGATTGACGCCACCTTTCCAGTAAATACTGCTTTACAAAATGTACTGTCACTTTCGACAACATACTCCGCAAATTGCTTTACATTCGTAATGATGACACCTGTTTCTTCAAATGCTTCTCGAACAACTGCTTCCTGAATGGATTCGCCTTCTTCTGCTTTACCGCCAGGAAACTCAATTCCGCGCGTTCGATGTGCAGTTAATAACCATTTTCCACTATGTTTTAAAATTAAGAGGACATGTCTCGCTGGCATTCCGAAACGATTCGGACCAAATGTCAACTCAACACGCCCTCCTTGTTCATCCGTAAAAATAAACATTCATAACACGTCCTTTTCTTTCGAGTGTACCGAAGGACGCTCATTCATTCAACGAAAATAAGGCAATTCTTCAATAAAACGTTTCGTTGGTTCATCCGAAAACTCATGGATAATGGCATATACTTTTTGCGTTCGCAAGTCAATTTCATGATTATTTCGGTCATAATGATAAGGAATATAGGGCAAATGTGCACGTAAAAAATTCGCAAACTCAAGATCATTCATCTGTGCGAATAAACGCCGAAATACTGGAACCATTTCTCGGTCAACTTGCACTTCAAATTCCCAAGGCGAATCATTTGGATAATGAAAAACCCGTTGATCTGTCACTGAGACGTATAATTTACATTTTGGCATGGAATCATCCTTTTTATTTTTTAGCATGCTTCCAGAAAGTAAATTCATACGCAAAAAAGCTTAGAATGCGGACACGCCAACATTCCAAGCTTACTTACGTTACGCTTTTAAGCCTTCACATCGATTGAAGCACCTTTATGAGGGTGGGCAACAGCCGGTTGTTCTGGTAAGCTGTTCAACATTTCAGCTGCAGCACTCGCATTTCCTTGCAGTGCTTTATTCAAAACGCTCATTTGAACCGTTGACTGTAAACTTCTCAACTGGCTCGCCATAATTGAACTCAATTCCATCGGACAACACTCCCTTCTCCTACCTACTATCGGCACTTCCCGAATGTTATGAAGGGATTATTCGTTTTCCTTACCCAAAAACGCATTCAGCATCCATTGATGTTTTTCAATGCTTTGATACGTTGCGTTTAATAAATCTTCAGTCATGTCATCACCTGCATCAGCAGCTAACACCATTCCTTTCTTTAATGAATTCATCGTTTCACCAAAATCATTGGCAATCGTCTTCACCATTTCATCTGCTTTTTCATTACCCGATGCTTCTTTTACAACAGATTGCTCCAAATGCTCTTTTAATGTCGCAACTGGATTGCCGCCAAGCGTTAAAATTCTTTCAGCAATTTCATCCATATGTTCTGTCGCTTCATTATAAAGCTCTTCAAATTTATTGTGGAGTGTGAAAAATTGGTGTCCTTTCACATACCAGTGATAATTGTGTAACTTCGTATACAATACCGACCATGTTGATACTTGCACGTTCATTTCTTTAATTAATTCGTTTGTCATTAATATACAACCCTTTCAGCCTAAATTATAGTTCATCTCTCTTTTAATTTACCCGCCTATTCCATACAATAAACATAATCATTTAATTCGAGGAGTTTTCTTATGAAAAAAATATTACTTTCCCTTATAAAGTTTTATCAAAAAGCCATTTCTCCATTAACACCGCCGACTTGTCGATTCCATCCAACCTGTTCCCATTACGGGTTTGAAGCAATCGAAAAGCATGGCGCTTTAAAAGGAAGTTGGCTCGCAATTCGTCGTATTTCTAAATGTCATCCTTTTCACGAAGGCGGATTTGATCCTGTGCCGGAGAAAAAAGAAAAATAATTTTCTTAAGGAGTGCTTATATTCGTCAATTTGAAAGCCTCTCTCTTTTTATTCCTTTAAATCGCATATTTCCAGTTGCCAAATGCATAATATTCTTGTATGATAATAAAGTTCAATAACTAAATCGGAATGATTACTATTTAAGTCGAAAGGATTTTATAAAATGAATAAAAAAATACTACTAATTTCTTTCTTATTAATTGCGATATTGGCAGCATGTTCTAATGATCGCCCAGAAAAAGATGATGATAAAATTCAAGTATATACAACCGTTTATCCACTTCAATATTTCACTGAAAGAATTGCAGGAGATCTTGTAAACGTGCAATCCATCTATCCGCCAGGTTCGGACGAGCATACATTTGATCCGACGCAAAAAGATATGATGGCTTTAGCAGATGCTGACCTTTTTTTCTATATTGGTTTAGGCCTTGAAGGTTTTGTAGATAACGCTGAAAAAACATTGAAGAATGAGCATGTCAAAATGATTGCCACGGCAGACGCAATTACCGAAGATATGTTAATGCATGACGAAGAAGAAGCACATGACGGGCATGATCACGGCGATATGGATCCACATGTTTGGATTTCACCTGTATTAAGCGACGCACTCGCTTATTCAATCAAAGAGGCATTAATCGAAGTGTCTCCAGAAAACAAAGAGCAATTTGAAGAAAATTTCGAAGCATTACGGGATGATTTATTAATGCTAGACCGTCAATTTATTGAAATGACTTCGGCTGCATCTCATAAAACATTCTTCGTATCTCACGCAGCTTTTGGCTATTTAGCAGATACGTATGGATTGGAACAAATCGCAGTTGCGGGATTAAATTCACAAAGCGAGCCTTCTCAAAAAGAATTGGCGAAATTGGTGGAATATGCCAAAGCAGAAAATATAAAGTACGTACTTTTCGAACAAAATGTTTCATCGAAATTAACAGATGTCATTCGAAAAGAAATTGGCGCAGAATCCCTTACTTTGCATAATCTCGGTGTCTTAACGACAGAAGATATTAAAAATGAAGAAGACTATTTTTCATTGATGGAAGCAAATTTAAAGACATTAGAAAAGGCGTTAAATGTAAAGTAAAATATCTAGCAAGAGGCTGTTCTAAAAGTCGAAAGAGTGGTAGTGACTTTTAGAGCAGCCTCTTTTTTGATTGTTAGTGGTGAGTTTACAGCAATACCGCACGAGTTCACAGCCCGGGTCCATGAGTTTACAACAATCGACCACGAGTTTACAGGGCGTAAATGAATTTACATCAATGACGAGCGAATTCACAGCCCCGCCCCGTGAGTTTACAACAATGCCGCACGAGTTCACAGAACCTAGAAAACTCATGTCAATATATGCGCCCCCCACTTCACCCAAACGTCAGCTTCTCAATCAAATACTGTTCAACCATCTTTTCATCTAACGAATAACCAATTCCCGCCGCTTCGCTTAATTTGATTTGACCGTCAATCACTTCAATACTTGGTGTAATGATATCAGCTTTCCAAAAATGGTCGGATGCACTAAAATCGCCTGGATATTGCACTTGGGGCAGTGATGCGAGTGCCAAGTTATGGGCTTTTGACACGCCAAATTCAATCATTCCGCCAATCCAAATCGGAATATTATCCTGCCTAGCTAGCTCATGAATTCGCAGTGATTCTGTTATTCCGCCAACACGTCCTGGTTTTAAGACGATAATGCGCCCCGCCTTTTGATCAATCATTCGAGATACGTCTTCAACAGACCGAATACTTTCATCCAAAGCAATTGGTGTTTTCATCACTCGACTCGCTTCTGTCGCTAATGCCCAATCTTCCTCAATAAACGGTTGCTCAATCAAAGTCAATCCGACGTCGTCAAATACGTACAAATTCTCTGCACCTAGCCTACTAAAAATACCATTTCCATCCGCAAAGAAATAAAGTGATGGATATGCTGCTATTAATTTTGACAATGCGTCTAAATCTGTCGTTTCATCAATTTTCAATTTAACCCGCTTATATCCTGTCTGAATCGCAAGCTCAACGCGCTTATATAAATCCTCGTTAATCCCACCCGTTAATACAATTCCAGCGTCAATCTTTTCGCGAATTCCACCAAGCAAACGCCATAACGGCTTTTCACTTCGTCTTGCAAATAAATCCCAACTCGCCATATCGAGTGCCGCTTTTGCCATACGATTGCCTTTAACAAATCGTAACGCTTCGTAAACAGCTTCAGGATTTCTGACTTTCATATCAATTAACGGAGGAACTAACCAATGCTTAAGCGCATTCCAACAAGTCTGAACCGTTTCTTCTGTATACCAAGGAGATGAAAAAGCAACGCATTCACCGAGTCCAATATTTCCATGTTCATCCACCACTTCAATTAAAATACTTTCACGTACTTCAACAGATTGTAAATGCGTCGTAAATGGTTTCTTTAGTGGCACTTCTATCCGGTGAAGTCGAATTTCTTTTATCGTGAAAGAAGCCATTGTTTTAATTCCCGCCTTAATAATTTATTCGAAGCATTTCTTGGAAGTGCATCAACAAAAACAAACTCCGTTGGCACTTTATATTTCGCAAGACGTTCCGTACAAAATGCGAATAACTCCTCTTCAGACACTGGACTTGCCAAAACAATAAAGGCAACAGGCGTCTGTCCCCATTTCGTATGGTCTTTTCCACAAACGCCGACTTCACGTATTTTTGGATGCCCTGCTAAAATATTTTCAATTTCTGCGGGATAAATATTTTCCCCCCCAGAAATAATTAAATCCGTTCTTCTGTCGACAATATATAAATAGCCTTCTTCATCTAAATAACCAATATCTCCAGTTGGTAACCAACCATTTTCCAGTGGACTATTCGCTTGAAAACGACCGATATACCCCGGTGTCACATGCGGACCTTTAATATATATTTCCCCATGTTCATTCGGATGTTCGGCATCTTTAATTTTAATTTCATTGAAAAAAAGTGGTTTTCCTGCAGAACCAATTTTGCGTAGCGCATCACTTGCGGAAAGTGTTGCGGTTTGTGAACTTGTTTCAGTCATCCCGTATGTTTGTAAAATTGGTAGTTTGCGCGCTATAGCACGTTGTAAATAATCAACAGGAACAGAACCGCCACCCGCAAGCATTGTTTTAAAATTCGAATGCGCGACTTGATGATTCTTTTCAAGTTCCGCTATAATTTGGCTTAGCATCACCGAAACGACAGACATTCTAGAAATCGTTCCTTCAACAATTTCACGCGTTACTGCTTCCACTTCAAACTTCTCATACAACCTAACTTCCATTCCATATAATACGGAACGCACTAAAATCGAAAAGCCACTAATATGGAATAAAGGCATCGTACACAACCAACAATCATTTTCATCTAACCCTAAATTTAAAACGGAAGATAAAGCGCTCGATGTATGATTTTCCGCCGTTTGACGAACGCCTTTTGGAAAACCTGTCGTACCTGATGTATACATAATTGTAATTGTTTGATCTGGTGACCAATTTCTTTCTACATCAAATTCTGCTTCATCACCTTGTGAAAGCTCAGTAAATGAAATCCTTTGAACCGTCGTCTCTTTTAATTTCTCTATAAATGAATCTGCATATAAAACGGCTTTAACCTGCGCATCTTCAATTTGCCAAGAAATCTCTTCGTTTGTCAGGCGGTTATTTAACATGACCATTTCTGCGCCTAATAACATACAACCATGAATGATAAAAACCATTTCGACATTTGACGAACCAATTAGTCCGATTCGATCGCCAAATGTAAAGCCAGCTGCTTTTAATTGGCGAGCATATTTTAAAGCTTCTCTTTCCATTTCTTTAAAAGTCCACTGTTGATTTTGAGTCGATAATGCAATTTTATTGGGCGTTAAATAAGCTCTTTGCTTTAACCAATTGGGAATCATTAACTATTACCATCCTTTTTCATTATTACAAGCTTTCGTCTCCACATCGCAGGAATCATTACTCCTGCGACAGGGAGATTAAAGCTAAAAAGCTGCCTATTACAAGGCAGCTTTAGCAATTGTACGTATTAAGGGAAACGTGGGAATTGACCGAAGTCTGGTTTACGTTTTTCTTTAAACGCATCACGGCCTTCTTTCGCTTCGTCAGTTGTATAATAAAGTAATGTTGCATCTCCAGCCATTTGCTGAAGTCCAGCTAAGCCGTCAGTATCTGCGTTCATTGCCGCTTTTACGAAACGTAATGCCGTTGGACTCATTGCAAGCATTTCTTCACACCACTTAACCGTTTCATCTTCCAATTGCTCATAAGGAACAACTGTATTGACTAAGCCCATATCAAGTGCTTCTTGCGCGTCGTATTGACGGCATAAGTACCAGATTTCACGTGCTTTCTTATGACCGATAATACGTGCTAAGTAACCTGAACCGTAACCTGCGTCAAATGAACCTACTTTTGGTCCTGTTTGTCCAAAACGTGCGTTATCTGCCGCGATTGTTAAATCACAAACAACATGTAGTACGTGACCGCCACCGATTGCAAAACCTGCAACCATTGCGACAACTGGCTTTGGAATCACACGGATTAAACGTTGTAAATCTAAAACGTTTAGACGTGGAATTTCATCTTCGCCAACGTATCCACCATGTCCTCGTACAGATTGATCCCCACCAGAACAGAATGCTTTCTCGCCTTCACCTGTTAAAACGATCACTCCAATGCTTTCATCATCGCGTGCGCGTGAAAATGCATCGATTAGTTCCATGACCGTTTTCGGACGAAATGCATTACGCACTTCTGGACGGTTAATTGTAATTTTACCGATTCCGTTGTATTTTTCATACTTAATATCTTCATATGTACGAAGTGTTTCCCATTGACGTGTCATTTAATTGCCTCCCTGAATTTTTATAATATGTTCCTTTACCATTGTAGCAAATAAAATCGGTTTTTCCACGTGAATTGCATGCCCAACCTTTTTGACCGTTTTATGTTCTGCATTTGGAAATTCACTTTTCATTTCCCGGGAAATAGTGACAAATTTCTCGTCCATTTCCCCTGTCATTAAAAGAACCGGCAGCCTTATTTCATGTAGATTCGACCAATAAGATGGTTGACTGCCTGTGCCAATCCCTTTTAAACTTCCGGCAAGTCCTTCTATATGTTGATTTAAGCGCTCATTTCTAATCTTTTGACGCGCTTCGTCTGTTAATTGCTTTTGAGTAGCAAACAACGGGATATTTTCCCAAAAATCAACAAAAGCTTTGATTCCTTCTGTTTCAATTCGTTTTGCAAGTTGTAAATCCGCATGAGCGCGTGCTGCTCGCTCTTCGACAGTTTTTAACCCCGGGGACGCACTTTCCAAAATTAAGGTTTTCACACGCTTTGGATATTCTTTCGTATAAGCAAGCGCAATGCGACCGCCCATCGAATAACCGACTAGTGTAAAATTCATGATCGTTAACTCGGTAAATAATGCTTCTAAATCAGCCAATTGCTCAGCCATTTGAAAACGCCTAACTTCTTTTGGAATCGACGTTTTCCCATGACCTGTTAAATCTACTGCAATCATTCTAAATTGACCTTTTAATACTCCGATTACTTCATCCCAAGTTGCACTTGAACCTGTAAAACCATGTAAAAAAACAATCACTGGTAAATCCACTTCCCCAGTATCTTTCATATGGATGAATTGATCACGAACCAGTAATCGACGTTCAATCATTTGCTTCCAACCTCATAATCATTTGGTTCCATAATGTGCGATGTGCTGCTACATTTTCATTTCGATCCGTAAATACTTCAATGATTCTGAGCGGTGTTTCTTTCGTTTTAGCTAATGCTTCTTTAAATGCCGACAAACTATGAATCGCATCATATTGAGCACCGTACATTTTAGCAATATGGTCAAAAGTTAACCCTGTCGGTGTGCCAAATAAATCTTCAAAATGCGTTTCAACACTTGCTTGTGGTAAATAAGAGAAAATCCCACCGCCATCATTATTCATAATGACAATGGTTAAATCTGTCTCCATAAAACGTGTCGCGATTAGTCCATTCACATCATGTAAAAAAGATAAGTCCCCTATTAATAAATAGGCTGGACGTTTACGAGCTGCTTGAATGCCAAGTGCTGTTGACACAACACCGTCAATCCCATTCGTTCCACGGTTCGCAAATAGTTTAATTGAACGATTTGTCTTTCCAAAAAATGTATCGACATCGCGAATCGGCATACTACTTCCAGAGATTAAGTCAGTGCCATCTGGTAATTGTTTGAAAAATGCATGCGCATAAGCCCCTTCATCATGATTCGCTTCTGCGTTCTCTTCAATTAAAGCGGTAAATAACTCATTTGCTTTCATCCATTCGTCTGTCACTAAAGTTTTCTCGCGTTCTACAATCACTTGTAGGACTGCTTCAGGGTTTGCTTGAATATGATGCGTCACAATGCTTAAAGAATCTCGAAATGCAGGGTCTTCATCTACAACAATCATTTGTGTTGGACAATATCTCTTTAAAAATAAGGATAATGGTTTAGAAACAGGTTGCGCACCAAAACGCAGTACTGTATGCACGTTCACCTTTTCACAAAATGCTTCGCTTTTTAATAATGCATCATATTGATCAATACATAAATGGGCATAGTCTTCTGGTACTTCCGTTCGTAAATTGGATAAAGGGTCACATAATACCGGCCAATTTAAAGCCCCTGCAAAACACCAAAAAGCATCTCTATCCAAATCCACTGGTAATTCTCCCGCAATCACCATACCTGTCGGTGCATCTTTCAAAAGACTCTTCACCGTTTCTTTTGTCGCTTCATCTATCGCCGTTTGATTTATAACATGTTGTTTCACACCTGCATTAGATAATGTGAAATCCATATCAATTAACAAAGGTTCACGAAATGGAATATTAAAATGAACAGGTCCTCTCGGTTCTGTCATCGCAATAGAAACACCACGCTGTGTATGGCGCAGTAGAAATGAATCGATTGTTTCATTTGCTTCAGCTAATGGAAAATCTACAGACCATTTCACATGATCGCCGTACATATTGATTTGATGAATCGCTTGCGGTGCGCCCACTTCTCTTAATTCATGCGGACGATCCGCAGTGATAGCAATAAGTGGAATTCTTGCATAATGTGCTTCCGTAATTGCTGGATAATAATTTGACGCCGCTGTTCCTGATGTACAAAGTAAAACGACTGGTTTTCTGGATGCTTTTGCAAGTCCAAGTGCAAAAAATCCCGCTGAACGTTCATCCACTTGCATATAAATTTTAAAAGCTTTCGATGCACTAAACGCATAAGCAAGCGGCGTTGACCGCGAGCCCGGACTGATGACAACTTCATCCACACCCGCATTTTTCAACGCGCTCGTAATTTGTTTCACATAATTGGTTAACACTTCTTGATTAGTCATTTAACTGGCCTCCGAGTGCACGTAAAACAGGTCTAAATTTAATCCATGTCTCATCGTACTCTTTCTCTACTTCAGAATCCGCGACAATACCTCCACCTGCATATAAATAGGCTTGTTCTTCTTCCAATAATGCCGAACGAATCGCCACCGCAAATTCACCGTTTCCTTCTGTATCCGTCCAACCAATTGGTCCAGCATAATAGCCCCGGTCCATTTGTTCTTCTTCACGAATAATCGCCAATGATTCATTTGTCGGAACACCACCGAGAGCTGGCGTTGGATGAAGAGATTCAACGAATTCAAAAATACTTTTTTCGTCTTTGACATGTGCTTCAACAGGTGTATACAAATGCTGGATATCACGAATTTTCATTAATTGTGGTTCTCTTGCAATTGTAAAATCTGTACAAAATGCATCGAATACAGTAGATATCATATCCACAACATATTGATGTTCTTCCCGGTTCTTAGGATCATTTAATAATTCTTCGCCAATTAACTGATCTTCTTCCGTTGTTTTTCCACGTTTAATCGATCCCGCAACACATGCTGAATAAGCGCGTCCACCTTTTATTTCAATTAAACGTTCAGGGGTAGCACCGAAAAATAACTGTCCTTCTTTTTGCAAACCAAAATGATAACTTCCTTGTTGTTCATTCGCAATATGATGAATGGCTGCTACGCTTGAAACAGGTGCCTTAAAATGTAAATTAAGCGAACGAGCAATCACAACTTTTTCTGCTTCACCGTCTTGAATTTTCTTCGTTGTATTTTGAACAGCTTCAAGATAACGTTCTTTCTCAATCTCATAAGTCGCCTTCACAATCGGTTTTTCCGATGGCATGAACGTATGTAACTGAGCTTTATGAATCAGGAGATCACGTTCAGCTCTTAATCGCTCAAAATCCTCCGTCGCATATGCACCAGTCGTCACCAAGTTAATCATGACAAATGTACGCCCTTCTTTCATGATTAATTGAATAGATGGCAGCACAAAATATGCCGATGGAAAACTTGACCATTCCGACTGCATGGCATTTTTAGGATCAAACGAAAAGCCACCAAATAATGTAGGGGCTATGTCTTTCTCTTCTTTGATCAATGCTTGACAAAGCTCTTTCCATTGCCTTGAAACATCTGAAAAACGCTTCTCTGTCGCTTCACTCATCAGTATTTTCGCATGACCTAAACCGACAATTGTTAATGTTTGATTCGCATTTTGCCAATAAAAATGCTGACTTTTATAAGCTGTTTGTCCCGCATTTAAAAAATCCAGTGCCGAAATCTTCGCTACTTCAATCGTTTCTGTAAAAAAACGTAAATGTGGGTTTTTAAATTCTTGTTGTCCTTCCAAAGGAACTGTTATTTTTTGACTCATAATTTTCCCTCCAAGGATTAATTTCATCCTTCTTTACAATCCTACAATAAACCTGTATCTCTATTCTACCATATCGCTTAACACTTAATAAGCGTGGAGCATGTTCAGAATGACTAATTTACAGTATAATGAAGAAAGGTATTAAATTTGAAGGAGAGAATAATCTTGCAACAAACTATTAAAGCTGACAAAGGCTGGCGAATTTGGTGGCAACTCACTCGCCCACATACTTTAACCGCAGCCTTTGCACCTGTTTTTCTTGGAACGATGATTTCTTTAACATACGGAGCAGGTCCGTTAAACACAAGTATTTTTTTAGCTATGCTAATCGCCAGTTTATTAATTCAAATGGCAACGAATATGTTCAATGAATATTATGATTTCAAAAGAGGGCTTGATACAGAAAAGTCTATCGGTATTGGAGGCGCAATTGTACGAAATGGCGTTAAACCCAAAACAGTACTAAATCTTGCGTTCCTCCTTTACGGAATTTCAATGTTAATTGGAATTTACATCTGTTCACAAACTTCATGGTGGCTCGCAGCCGTTGGACTTGTTTCAATGTTAATTGGTTACCTTTATACAGGTGGACCTTACCCAATCGCTTACACGCCATTTGGGGAGCTTGTATCAGGTGTTGTGATGGGAATGCTTTTAATTTTAATTGCATTTTATATTCAAACTGGAACAGTCACATTAGATGCCGTACTTTTATCAATCCCAAGTATGTTGTTAGTCGCAGCAATTATGATGGCTAATAATATTCGCGATATTGAAGGCGATCAAAAAAGTGGAAGAAAGACTTTAGCAATTCTAGTCGGTCGCCCAACTGCCGTAACCATTTTAATGTTATTTTTCCTTATTTCTTATGTTTGGATTATCCTGCTTGTCATCGTTGGTTACTTAACACCATGGGCTTTAATCATTTTAATAAGCATAATAAAACCTTATAAATCCGTTACAATTTTCAAGAAGTATGTACAACCCTTACAAGTCATGCCTGCTATGAAAGAAACTGCCGTAACAAACACTGTTTTCGGTTTATTACTTGGCGTTGCTATTTTACTGGGACATATTACAACATAAAAAGTTAAAGCTATTTAGAAAAAGTTCAACATTGGACTTTCTAGATAGCTTTTTTATTACTCCTGAAATCCAACAGTCCATCAACCGATGTTTAACATTGTATATAAAAGGAAACGAATAATATAGCCACTTGTAAATCAAATAAAGTGAACCATACTACAAATAAATATAAAAAAGGTTGTGTTTTTATGTTAACCGAAGAAAATGTGCAACAGCTGAAAGAAGAATTACTTCAATTAAGATACGAATCCTTAAAAAATGAAAAAGCGACGGAACAGAAAGAAAATATTCAAGAAGCTTCAGGAGAACTTTCCATGTACGACAATCATCCAGCCGATATGGGAACTGCACTTTTTGAGCGTGAAAAAGATCGCGCATTGAATGAACATGCCGAGTCTGAAACAGCTAAAATTGATATTGCCTTACAAGCAATAGAAGATGGCACATACGGAAAATGCCAAGTTTGTCAAAAAGAAATCCCCTTTGAGCGACTGTTAACGATTCCTTATACAACATTTTGTATCGAGCATGCCGAAGTCGTTCAGCAATCTTTAGATGAAGATACTGCCTTAAATGAGGTAGAAAATCCTTTTAAAAATACCAGAGATCCAGACGCCATTGATTATGAAAACAGTTTTGAAGAAGTAGCTGAATTTGGTACTTCAGATAGTCCTTCTGATTTTATAGATCCAGCTAAACCGACGTATATGGATGACCAACAAGATGGGATAAATATCGATGAAATCGTTGAAAAAAGTGTTACTGATGATACAGTTCTAGATGAATAAGTTGATTTGTTATATAAAGCTTTTACATCCCCCTTTCTCTAATTTTTGAAGATAAGGGGGAGATTCTTTTATCAGTTGTACACTAAAAAGCTCAAAACATTCTTATCTAGCGACTTCTTAAATAAGAATGTTTTTTGACATATCAATTCAAATTGAACGTGCAATCCTAGTTACTTGAAGTGAAAGACGGTGACTCCAGCACGAGCCGAAGACCCCGTAGGAAGAGGAGCCGTTACGAAGAACAGCTTTTGCGAGTAAAAGCGAAGCTTTATGAGCAGCAATATTAAGGAAAAGCTCACTCTACTTTGTTCGCTTGGCTGAAGAGCATTGTCCTTGGAATGCATCGGTCAAAACGGAAAGTAACCGTGTTTTTAGTCGTTTTCATAAAAAAAGACAGATCAAAAATCAGTTATCCTGACTCTTAGATCTATCTTCAATCAATAAATTATGGTTGATATAAATTCTTCACCAATCTCATTTGACAAAAAACAATAAAAAAACTGTTAGAAGAGTTATTCTAATGAATAATTTCTAACAGTTTAGTATGACCCCTACGGGATTCGAACCCGTGTTACCGCCGTGAAAGGGCGGTGTCTTAACCGCTTGACCAAGGGGCCAATATACTGGCGGAGAAGGAGGGATTTGAACCCTCGCGCCGCGTAAGCGACCTATGCCCTTAGCAGGGGCACCTCTTCACCACTTGAGTACTTCCCCAATATATGGCTCCGCAGGTAGGATTCGAACCTACGACCGATCGGTTAACAGCCGATTGCTCTACCACTGAGCCACTGCGGAATAATTCTATATGGTGGGCCTAAGTGGACTCGAACCACCGACCTCACGCTTATCAGGCGTGCGCTCTAACCAGCTGAGCTATAGGCCCCTATATTTGGAGCGGGTGAAGGGAATCGAACCCTCATCATCAGCTTGGAAGGCTGAGGTTTTGCCATTAAACTACACCCGCAAATTATGGTGGCTTAGGACGGAATCGAACCGCCGACACAAGGATTTTCAGTCCTTTGCTCTACCGACTGAGCTACTAAGCCTTTATTTAAATGGCGGTCCCGACGGGAATCGAACCCGCGATCTCCTGCGTGACAGGCAGGCATGTTAACCGCTACACCACGGGACCACTTTGGTTGCGGGGGCAGGATTTGAACCTACGACCTTCGGGTTATGAGCCCGACGAGCTACCACTGCTCCACCCCGCGACAATATTATAAAATCCTTCATATCATTTACGCTTATGATGTGTTTGATATCTTTCGTGACATTCGTCACTGGCGATGTTAATCGCATTCTTCGTTATGCGATTTGCTCCACCCCGCGACAATATTATTTCTTTAAACTCATTATAACTTTCCTTATTATGCATCCATCATTCTTTAATAAAATATGGCGGAGGAAGAGGGATTCGAACCCCCGCGGGCTTTAACACCCCTGTC
>CANSAF010000042.1 GCA_947644645.1 uncultured Sporosarcina sp.
GATTTATTTTATCCCCCACAAACATTTTACTCATACGCAAAAAATCAAGTAAAATAGATTTTTTTGTCGAATCTATCAAAATTCGAAGTAGAGTTTTCTGTCTTTCTGGACAACTTCCGACAAAAAATTGTATACTAAATTTGAAACTACTATCGAACGGGGTGTATCTATGTCTACAACGATTCAAGATTTAGAAAAAGAATATGATTTACTTGCCAAACAACTTGATGCTTTATTGTCAGGCGAAACAAATTTTTACGCAAACTTAAGTAATGCTTCCGCGCTGTTAAATCAATTTTTCGATCGCATTAATTGGATTGGTTTTTATGTAATGGAAGAAGGCGAGCTTGTTTTAGGTCCTTTCCAAGGTTTACCTGCTTGTGTGCGTATTCAAGTGGGGAGAGGAGTTTGTGGAACTGCGGTTGAGCAAAGAAAATCCATCATCGTGCCAAATGTTGAAGCATTTCCAGGACATATTGTTTGCGACGCCGCATCACGTTCTGAAATTGTCATTCCAATCATTATAAATGAGACAGTCATTGGCGTCCTTGATATCGATAGCCCAGAATACGATCGTTTTTCTGAAACAGATCGAATTGGCTTAGAAAAAGTTGTCAATGTACTGATTCGACATCTTTCTACTCAAAAAGCTTAATCTATTTTTTAGGCTATGCTGACTTTTTATTGACCTCCATTTCCAGAGATTTTATCCCTGGAAATGGAGGTGTTTTTTTAAATTTACTTGTTTTCAAATGCTTGTGCTAAGTCGGCAATCAAATCATCGGCATGCTCTAATCCGACAGAAAGTCTAATCAACGAATCTGTAATGCCCATTTGCAGGCGTTCTTCCTCGGGTACACTTGAATGCGTCATTGTCGCTGGATGTTGAATAAGCGTTTCCGCATCCCCTAAACTAACCGCAATTTTAATTAAAGATAAGCGATTTAAAAATTGCCGCGCTTGTTCTTTGCCTCCTTTAATGGTAAAAGAAATCAATCCTCCACCTGCACGCATTTGCGCTTTCGCAATCGCATACTCCGGATGATTTTCATCATATGGATAAAAAATCTGGTCTACTTCCGCACGCGTTTTTAAAAAAGCGATTAATTTTTCTGCATTTGATGTATGTCTTTCCATGCGAATCGGTAATGTTTTCAATCCGCGAATCAGTAACCACGCGTCAAATGGAGAAATAATGCCGCCATAATCTTTTTGAATTGACATGCGAATCGTCTGCATTTCATCCGCATCATTTCCAACAAGAAGTCCAGCAATTACATCGCCATGCCCATTGATATATTTCGTTGCGCTATGTAATACAAAATCCGCACCTATTTCTAGTGGTTTTTGTAAATAAGGTGAAGAAAATGTATTATCGACAACAACGCGGAGATTATGGCGTTTGGCCACATTGACAACTGCCTGCAAATTCACCAATTCCATCGTCGGATTAATCGGCGTTTCCACATAAATACAAACCGTTTCTGGTTTAATAGCACGCTCAATTTCTTCTTCCGTAGTCATACGAATGAAGCGATGCGTGATCTTATATTTTTCTTCCATAATCCCTAATAAACCAAACGTACAACCATAAATGCCACGTGAACAAAGAACATCATCGCCAGCCTTCGTTAAATGTACAAGAACCGCACTTACCGCTGCCATTCCTGAACCAAAAGCTAAAGCCCCTTGACCTTTTTCTAATGCAGCCATGCGAGATTCCAATAATTGGACGGTTGGATTCCCTAACCGCGAGTAGATTAAGCCGTCTTCGTCTCCGGAAAATCGACGCTCTCCTTGTTCGGCATTTTCAAATGAATAAGTAGATGTTTGATAGAGTGGCACGGTCAAACTGCCATGATGTAGCGATGCATCATACCCGTCATGCACAACAATTGTATCTTCATGTAAAGATTTTTCTGTCATTTTATGAACCTCCTCGATTGTCAAAAAACAGATTCTCTCTTTATACTATAATGTATTCCGACAAAACGAAAGAGTTAAATACTTCAGTTAACTTTAACTTCCACTAAATCTTTTGCAATAAAACGATTTTTTCCTTCTTCCTTCGCTTGGTACAGTCCATAATCGGCCACTTTAAAGAGTTCATTAAAATCAGAATCGATGAACGATGCCCAATTCACGCCACCAATCGATACCGTAACAGATGGCTCCGTGCGTAATGGAATTTCTTGAAGTAACTTCTCTGCAAATTCTAAAATACGGTCGGTTTTCATTTCTGGTAAATAAATCGCAAATTCTTCACCGCCCCATCTTGCAGCAATTCCGTTCAGTATTAAATGTTCTGTAATGCATCCTGCAATTTGTTTTAACACTTGGTCGCCTACATCATGACCGAATTGATCATTCACTTGTTTGAAATTATCAACATCTAATAGTAAAAAACTTCCAGCCTCTTTTTCTGTAAGCACTTGGTCGATATGTCGATCCATATATCTACGCGCATAAAGCCCCGTTAAATGATCACGTTCTGCAAGCGCTTGCAACCGATCTCTTAACTGCAAATTCGAAATCGATAATGAAGCATGCATAATGAGCGACCGCATTAATTTAAAGCCATCAAATGAAAAGAAATATTTTTCAGTGTGTAAACAGACAGCAAAACCTATTACTTCTTCTTGGTTTAAGATTGGTAAACCGATAACCGATTGATAAGAAGCTTCTTTCCCCAATGTACGGCTAAAATGCGCGTCAAACAATGAATCTTGCCCTTCTTGAATATAATTTGAAACATGTTCAAGATAAGCAACGCCTTCACCACTTTTAAAAAAGTCACTCGTCGATTCCTTAAGTTCGTAAGCACCTTCATTATTATAAAACGCAAAAACAATATCATCTGGCAATAAAGCTCTTGATAATTGCTGTTTTAAGTAAGCAATCATCTCTGTAAATGGTAATCCACTGTTTAATTTACGTGATGTTTCATTCACCAATTGTAAATCGTTGATTAGGCGATGGGATTGGTTGTATAAACTGGCATTTTCCAGTGCATTACCTGCTGTATTTGCCAACATACGAATGAGGTTTTTTTGTATTGAAGAAAAACTATATTCTTTTGAAATAATGATTTGTAAAACACCATATACACCTTGTCTACCTTTTAAAGGTGCGTTCATAGTCGTTTGTCCATTCATTTCATTTTTATCTGTCGTCACAATGCCGCTTAAAAACGCTTCAACAGTAGCTGGTGCTTCTGTTAATTGGTCAAATACTTGATAAGAATAAGTCATGCCAGTTTGATCCCGTGATAAAATCAGTTTCGCGGAAAATGCCGGAAATACTTTTTGCATTGTTTCAAGGACATGATCCAAAATCGTTTCGCTCGCCATTGTAGAATTAAATAACTCTGTAAACTTATATAATAACTTAAATTTTTGACCTTCTAGCACAAGGTCATTGAGCGTTACAATATTTTCTAAAAATCCACCAACTGACTTTTTGAATTCTGTCAAATAAGAGGTTTTCGAAAATTCACTCCAATAATCTGTAGATTGTAATAATAAAATCCCTAAAGGTTCGCCGAATTCATTTTCAAATAAAATATAATCATCTATATGATGATACCCATTTTTGACGAGTTGTTGGAGACATGCTTGTTTTGAATCTGTTAAAAGCCATTCATAGGCGATGGAGTTTGTATTTTTATCCTCTTCTACCGCAATAAACTGCTTCTTTGCTTTGCTATATAATAGGAAATTCATTTGCTCTATTTGAAAACGACGTTTAAATTTAGGAGTTAGTACTTTATACCAATCAGCATAAGATTGGTCTTTTGATTGATTTATCCAGATATCTAATAATTCGCTTTTCATTTGAGAAATCGCTATTTGATATGATTCCATACAATCTCCCCTATCAATTATCATTTGGGTTACTTTACCAATAATAAGTCATTTGTACCATTTATTCAATTAAAACCATAAAATTTTACAATTAATCTGTAAAAAGTGGATGTAAAGTCTTTATGATTCGAAATAACATGAAATCATCATTTTAAATCCTTGACTATCTATTTGTAATTTGCTATGATTGCAAAGTGTAAAATATACGCAGCAGTTATGTGTTTCGGTTAGTTCAGTCTATTCCTTTTAAGAGGTGTAACGTGTAACCTTCTGGCTGCGAAGGCGAAGTTGCAAGAGTATAGAATGGCTACTGAATTGAACATATCTGGTCTTATTTTACAACAAAATAAAACCAATTTAGAGGAGGAGTCAATTATGGCTCGTTATACAGGTCCATCATGGAAATTATCACGTCGTCTTGGTATCTCACTTACAGGTACTGGTAAAGAAATCGAAAAGCGTCCTTACGCACCAGGTCAACACGGCCCAACTCAACGCGTAAAGCTTTCAGAATACGGATTACAATTACAAGAAAAACAAAAACTTCGTTTCATGTTCGGTGTAAACGAACGTCAATTCAGAACTTTATTTAACAAAGCAGGTAAAATGCCTGGTAAACATGGTGAAAACTTCATGATTCTTCTTGAAACTCGCCTAGACAACGTTGTTTACCGTATGGGTCTTGCACGTACTCGTCGTGCTGCTCGTCAATTAGTTAACCACGGTCACATTTTAGTTGACGGAAAACGTCTTGACATCCCATCATACAGCGTTAAACCAGGACAAGAAATTTCTCTTCGTGAGAAATCTAAAAACCTTGACGTTGTAAATGAAGCACTAGAAATCAACAACTTCGTACCAGAATTTGTTACTTTCAACGCTGAAGCAAAAACAGGTCAATTCGTTCGCCTTCCAGAGCGTAGCGAATTACCAGCAGAAATTAACGAAGCACTTATCGTTGAATTCTACTCACGTAAATAATAAGGTGTTTAACCTTTACTCCATCGGGATTTCCCGGTGGAGTTTTTTATATTTGCCAAATGACAAGAGGCAGAAGCACTTATCGTTGTGCTCTTGGCTTATGTTCATACAACCTCGAACCTAGCTAAAGTCGATATCCTAATATTTTTTTAATATCCGCCCCTCAACTCGCTAAAAGCCAAAAATCCCCCAACAAACACGCGCCCAACAACGCAAAGCGCCCTCTTCAAAAGCCTGAACTTTGGCTTTTGAAGAGGGCAGCTTTCTAAAACTGAATCATCGTGTAGTTTCTTTTACCGCGACGAATAATCGTAAATTCGTCAGCTAAACGATCTGCTTCTGTCATCATATATGCAGTATCTTGAATACGTTCTCCATTTACTGAAATCGCACCATTCGATACATCTTCTCGTCCTTGACGTTTCGATGAAGAAATGCCTGCTTCAACGATAAAATCAACAATGTTTTTGTCTTCTTTTACCATTTTCGCTGAAGGCACATCTTTGAATGCATCGCGCATTTCATCAACAGATAATGCTTTTAAATCACCGCTAAATAATGCTTGTGAAATACGAATGGCTTGTTCAAGTGCTTCTTCACCGTGAATCAATTTCGTCATTTCTTCCGCTAATGTTTTTTGAGCTTTACGTAAATGGGCTTCTTCTTCTACAGAAACTGCTAAAGCTTCAATTTCTTCACGCTCTAAGAATGTAAAGATTTTTAAGTATTTCACAACGTCTGCATCTGCTGTATTCACCCAGAACTGGTAAAACTCATATGGAGAAGTCTTTTTCGCGTCTAACCATACCGCACCACCAGCCGTTTTCCCGAATTTCGTCCCATCCGCTTTTGTTACAAGTGGAATCGTAAAACCAAATGCTTTCGTATCCTCATCTTGTTGGACTTTACGGATCATTTCAAGTCCAGTTGTAATATTGCCCCATTGGTCTGAACCACCAATTTGGACGCGACAGCCGTAGTTTGAATATAGGTGATTGAAGTCAATCGCTTGAATCAGCATATACGAGAATTCTGTGAATGAAATTCCTTCTTCTAGGCGGGATGCAACATTATCTTTTGCAAGCATATAGTTGACACCTAATAATTTTCCGTAATCACGTAAAAATTCAATTAGTGTTAAGCCGCCAATCCAATCATTATTGTTGACCATTTTCGCGCCATTTTCAGTTTCAAAATCGAAAATACGCTCCATTTGTGTTTTAATACCTTTAACATTTTCTTCAACTTGTTCAGTCGTTTGAAGTTGTCTTTCTTCAGAACGTCCTGAAGGATCTCCAATCATTCCCGTTGCCCCACCGACAAGTAAAATCGGGCGATGTCCATGTTGTTGGAAACGACGTAATGTTAGTAAAGGAACGATATGACCGATATGCATACTGTCAGCCGTTGGGTCAACACCGCAATATAGGGAAATTTTTTCGTCTTCCACTAATTTTGTTAATCCTTCTTCATCTGTTTGTTGGTATAATAAACCTCTCCACTGTAAATCTTCCATCAGCTTATTGCTCATGAAAATCCCTCCTACTATTTTTTAAGTGCATTTATTAATCGGAAGGACACGCAAAAAAGCCCCTACACGATTAATAAATCATGCAGGGGCGCTATGTATATAGACTTAGCGCGGTACCACCCAGCTTGAGAAAATTTCTCCACTTCATTTCATGCACTTTAACGCAGTACACACGCTGCACTCCAGAGTTGTAATTCACAATTGACAGTTCGAGCAATTTTCACCAACCATTGCCTCTCTAAACGATTCTGACACTGCTACTTGGACTCTTTCACGATGCGATTAAAATTATTATACTTTTTATCTTAACCGATTCAAAGAATATGTCAATAAAAAATGATTGTATTTCATCTTTATATGCTATAATAAAAAGGATTTTAGGGAGGCTGATATTTCTTGATTGATAAAATTAAAGATTATCTTCATCGCATGGAAAATAAAATGAATCAACTGAGTGAACATAAATGGATGAAAAGAATTTGGATTTCTTCAAGTGTTACATGGAATCTTTTTCTCTTATTCATCATCGGTTGTTTCGCAATGTTTGTTTTCGCTTCCTCTGTCGGCGCTGGTTATTTCGCTTCACTTGTCGCCAAAGAACCTTTAAGGTCCAAAGAGGAAATGCGCAGCGAGATTTTAACATACGAAGAGACGTCAGAGATTTACTTGGCGAATAATGTGTATTTAGGAAAAGTAAATGCGGATTTAGAACGTAAAGAAATTAAACTTGAAGACATTTCTCCTTACGTTATTGACGCCGTCTATGCAACTGAAGACGAATACTTCGAAACGCATCCGGGAATTGTACCGAAAGCAGTATTTCGCGGAATTTTCCAAGACGTTACGAACTCTGCAAGTCAAACAGGTGGTTCTACATTAACGCAGCAATTGATTAAACTCCAAATTTTAACGAACGAAGTTTCTTATGAAAGAAAAGCAAAAGAAATTTTACTCGCAATGCGTCTTGAACAATTTATGGACAAAGACGAAATTTTGGAAGCTTATTTAAACGTAATTCCTTACGGTCGAAATGCAAACGGAGATAATATCGCTGGAATCGAAGCAGCAGCAGAAGGTATTTTTAATGTCAAAGCAAAAGATTTAAATTTACCACAAGCAGCATTTATTTCAGGGATTCCGCAAGCGCCTTTTGCCTATACACCATTCTATAATTTAGGTAGAGGTTTAAAAGAACCCGAGTATTTAGAGCCAGGGATAAATCGGATGAAAACCGTCCTTTTCCGTATGAAAGAAACAGGTTATATTACAAAAGAAGAATATGATGAAGCGATGGCTTACGATATTACGCAAGATTTCCGTGAGCGTATGCCGCGTGCCAATGAACGCTATCCTTATTTAACACAAGAAATTCAAAACCGAACAGTCGATGTGTTAATGGATATTTTCGCTGAAGCAGACGGCATCGATGCTGAAAGACTCCAATCGGAAGACAAACTAAAAGAAAAGTATGAATTAGTCGCAAGACGTGCAATGACCACGAACGGCTATCGAATTCATACGACGATTAATAAAGAATTATACGACGGATTAAACGAAGCTGCTAAAAACTATGAGCATTACGGCTATACGTATACGTCAAAAAGTACGGACGAAGAAACTGGTGAAGAAATCGTCGCAAAAGACCCTGTACAAGTTGGGGGCATGATGATTGAAAATAAAACTGGTAGAATTTTATCTTTCGTCGGTGGACGCGATTATGAAATTTCAAAAGTTAACTATGCAACACAAGGTTTCCGTTCAAACGGTTCTACGATGAAACCGTTAGCTGTCTATGCGCCTGCCATTGAATACGGAAAAATCGGCGCAGGAAGCCCAGTCGTTGACGTTAAATTCAATTATAGAGGTTGGAGACCAAATAACTTCCAGGCTGGACAAGAGCTAGGCATTATTCCAGCAAGACAAGCACTTGCGACTTCTCAAAACCTTGCGACTGTTCGTTTATACCGAGATATTATTGATCGAAATCCGGTAGAATTTCTGGAGAAAATGGGTTTCTCAAGACTTCATGAAGAAGATTATACGAACTTAGCCTTTTCAATTGGTGCAATGAAAAACGGAACAAGTGTAGAAGAAAACACGAATGCCTTTGCGACTTTCGCAAATGGCGGTCAGTTCTCAAAGTCTTATATGATTGAAAAAATCGAAGATATGGAAGGTAACATCGTTTATCAACATGAAGTAGCACCTGTAGATGTTTTCAGTCCACAAACAGCTTATATTATTTCAGATATGATGCGTGATGTAACGAAAATCGGTACCGCTACAATTATGAAACGAAACTTAAATTTCGGGATTGATATTGCAGCGAAAACTGGAACAACAAACGAATATAAAGATGCTTGGCTTGTTGGGTATAACCCGAATGTTTCCTTAGGCGTGTGGATCGGTTATGAAGATACTAAAAAAGGATTGTATCCACCGAACTTAAGAAACTCTTATTTACCACCGAGTCAGCGCGTCAACTTATTATTCGCACGTTTAATGAATGCGGCAAATGCAACTGCACCTGAATTAGTCGGCGCAAAAGATACTTTCCAACGTCCAAAAGGTGTGGTTTCAAGATCATTTTGCGGAATTTCAGGTTTAGCACTTTCACAAATCTGTTCAAATGCAGGTTTAGGTAAATCAGATTTGTTTAACGCCAATGTTTTTGTACCAAGTAAGGCAGATGATAGCATCATTTCCGGTTCTTACGTTTCTGTAAAAGGTGCAAAATATTTAGCTTTACCGAGTACACCAGCTGAATTTATTGTCAAAGGTGGAACAGGTGTGAACGATGCATTTATTAAAAGAATGCTTGGACCACTTGGAGGGGATGCTTCAAAACTGTTCCCGCAAAACTCACCATTTGCTTCCAACGTCATATCAGGTGCTGTATTTAATCCAGATGGCGCAAATCCAGCGGGCGTAAGTGTTACTTTAAATGGCTCAACAATCTCTTGGACGGAATCACCATCAAATGATGTCATTGGTTATTATGTTTACCGAGATGGCGCAAAAGTGGGCACAATCCGCGACGGAGAGTCAAGATCATTTGCTATTTCTAGCGGTGTTTATACAGTTAGAGCGGTTGATATTACGGGTCTTTTATCTGGCGATTCAAATCCAGTAAACGGTGGAGAAACAGAACCAGAAGAAGACAATGATGAAGATGGATCAGATACAGATCAGCCAGCACCACCAGATGAAAAACCTGGTGACAATAATGGATCGAATAATGGATCCAACAATGGTTCTAATAACGGATCCAATAACGGCTCCAACAATGGTTCTAATAACGGATCCAATAACGGCTCCAACAATGGTTCTAATAACGGATCCAATAACGGATCCAACGATCAAGAAGAAACACCACCAAAAGAAGATGATGACAAAGAAGAACCAAATCCAGATAATGCGGAAAAAGACGAATAGGAGGTCGTCCAATCACTTAGTGATTGGACGCCTCCTTTTATATATGCGTGGAAATGATTACGTTTGTTTGCCGATTGGACTTCGTGGTCATAAAATCGGGCTCTTCCCACCACGTGAAACGTATACACGTCGCCCTAAATTCGCGACGAACACGCTTAAAGCTGAAAAGCACATAAACTCCACAAACCCAATAACGCGAAGCGCGCCTAAGAAAGCCCGAACTTCGGCTTTCTTAGGCGCAGCTTCCCTTTCCTAGCTTTCAATCGTTGATAAATCCCCTGTTGGCAAGTCTAGTTCCCAAGCCTTTAAGACACGACGCATAATTTTACCACTTCTTGTCTTCGGTAATTTATCTTTAAACTCAATTTCTCTAGGCGCAGCGTGAGCCGCCAGTCCTTTTTTCACAAATTGACGAATATCTTCTTTCAACGCATCTGATGGTTCATAACCTTCGTGAAGCGCAATAAACGCTTTAATAATTTCGCCACGAACTGGATCAGGCTTTCCAATGACCCCAGCCTCTACAACCGCTTCATGCTCAAGCAATTTACTTTCCACTTCAAATGGTCCTACACGTTCCCCACTCGTCATAATGACATCATCGACTCTTCCTTGGAACCAGAAATAACCATCCTCATCCATATAAGCTGAATCTCCGGAAATATACCACTCATCATTCATAAAATATGAATCATAAAGCTCTTCACGATTCCAAATTGTCCTCATCATCGATGGCCAACCTTTTTTAATCGCTAAATTTCCCATTTCATAAGGTGGTAAGACATTCCCTTGATTGTCAATGATTGCGGCTTCAATACCTGGAACCGCTTTCCCCATCGAACCAAGCTTAATCGGTAAGCAATTATAATTACAAATCGTATGCGCACCTGTTTCAGTCATCCACCATGTATCGTGAATTCTTAAATTAAACGTATCCGTTCCCCAACGGACAACTTCTGGATTCAAAGGTTCTCCTACAGATAAAATATGACGTAAAGAAGATAAATCATGCTTTTTAACTTCTTGTTCGCCCGCCCCCATTAACATACGAAAAGCAGTTGGCGCACTATACCAAACCGTTACGCCGTATTCTTCCAGTGCGCTATACCAATTTTCCGGTGAAAATCTGCCTCCTAAAATGAGCGTTGTCGTACCATTCAATAAAGGTCCAAGTACCCCATAAACCGTCCCCGTAACCCAACCAGGGTCTGCTGTACACCAATATACGTCCTCGTCTTTTAAATCGAGTACCCAACGTGTTGTTTGCAGTTGTTGTACCATCGCCTCTTGTACAAGAACAATGCCTTTCGGTTTTCCAGTTGAACCTGATGTATAATGTAAAAGCGTCGGATCTTCTATGTCCATCCATTCAACTTCAAAATTTTTCGACGCCGTTTGTAAATGCTTCATGAAATTAACCACTTGATTGGTTTCTTCAATATTTTCACCAATTAAAAAAATCGTTTCCAGCTTCGGTAATTTATCGAGTGGAACACGCTCTAATAATTCTGGCGTGGTCACAATGGCTTTTGCCTCGCTATCTGACAATCTATCATAAACAGCTTCTTCCATAAATGCTTCAAATAACGGACCAACGATAACCCCCATTTTAAGCGCACCTAATAATGAAAAATAAAGTTCCGGGGAGCGTGGCATAAAAACAAATAACCGGTCCCCTTTTTCAAGACTAGAATGACTTTGCAATACATTGGCCGCTCGATTTGTCATTTTCTTCATCTCAGCATATGTGTATGTTTCTTTTCGGTCTGCATCCTTATAATAAAGCGCAACCTTATTTTTACGATATGTGTCTACATGTCGATCCACTGCTTCATAAGCGATATTCACTTTTCCACTTTCATACCAACTGAACTCTTTTTCGACATCTTCCCAGCGAAATGTTGCTGCTGTTTGTTCATAATCCTTTAATAAATAATCCCCTTTTACAACTGGTAATGTTTCTACTTTCATCTCTCTCACCCTTTCGAAAACTTTACATCTTTCATTCTACACGAATTTGAACGAAATGTGAAAATAATTTGTTATTTCCGATAAATTATTATATTTCATATTTTTTTCATCGGTTATTCCTTCATTATCGAAGGTTTTACTGTATACTAGATAGTAAATGTATCTTACTGAGGTGATGTTAAAGTGAAGCATGTGAAGACATATAATGCGATGGAAATTAAACACAAAAATGGTGATATTATAATCGAAGGTCCCATTTCATCCGAAGAACTTGCAGCACTTGAGTTCCATGAAGATTTAGTCGCTTTTCGTCAAGCACCCCAACAACATAAAGCATTAATCGAAATTGCAGGACTCCCGGAAGGTAGAATTATTATCGTTCGCGAACTAAACCAAGTCGTCGGTTACGTCACATACGTTTACCCTGATCCGTTAGAACGTTGGTCTGAAGGAAAAATGGAAAACTTAATTGAACTTGGCGCAATCGAAGTCATTCCAAAATTCCGCGGAGGCGGTGTTGGAAAAGCATTGTTGGAAGTATCGATGATGGATGATGCAATGGAAGATTATATCGTCATTACAACCGAATATTACTGGCACTGGGATTTAAAAGGAACTGGTTTAAATGTATGGGAATATCGTAAAGTAATGGAAAAAATGATGCATGCGGGAGATCTAGAATATTTCGCAACAGATGATCCCGAAATTAGTTCTCATCCGGCAAACTGCTTAATGGCACGAATTGGGAAAAGAGTCGACCGTGATTCAATCGAACAATTCGACCATTTACGTTTCCAAAATCGTTTTATGTATTAAAAGGTCATTTGGGCGGTTCCATAAATTGATTTATCGACCGCCTCAACCGAATATTGTAAGCGCTTTATTAAATTATAAAAGAAGGTGTTTTTATGCTGATTGAAGAAATTATGGTGCGTGATGTGCACACTTTACAAGAGACAAGTACGGTTCGTGAGGCACTGGACGTCATGCGAAAGCATCGAATTCGACACACCCCTATTTTAAATGACGAAAATACATTAGTTGGGATTATTACAGATCGCGATTTAAAAGAAGCCATCCCTTCCACTTTTACGCCAGGAGAACATAAGAATATTTACGAATCTACGATTGATGCGATTATGACAAGAAATCCAATTGTCGGACACCCAATGGATTTCGTTGAAGAGTCTGCATTACTATTTTACGAAAACCAAATCGGTTGTCTACCCGTCGTTTCCAATCAAAAACTGATTGGCATTGTTACGGAAACCGATTTACTTTATAACTATATTGAATTGACCGGTGCCAATCAACCCGGCTCGCAAATCGAAGTCCGCGTGCCAAATATTCCTGGCATTTTATTTGAAGTATCCAAAGTATTTCACGATCATCAAACAAACGTCTTAAGCGTGCTCGTCTATCCCGATAAAGAAAGTACAGAAACAAAAATTTTGGTCATTCGAATAAAAACAATGAACCCCCTCCATATTATCGAAGGACTCAGAGCATCTGGTTTTGAAGTATTATGGCCAAATGTTCCTGGCATTGACGTATGACAAAAAATGCAGTTTTCGTTTATTCAGATGACCAGTTAAACTATTCTTTTTCGGATGAGCATCCATTTAATCAAAAACGGATTACATTAACACTTGATTTACTTAGGAAATCAAATGCAATTCAAGAGACAGATATTATCACTCCAAGAATTGCAACAGATGAAGAGATTTTATTGGTTCATGATGAAAAATTTGTCGATATTGTTCAAAAGGCAAGTAAAGGTACTTTATCGAAGTCTGCGGGAGAAGTTTATGGCATCGGGACAGAAGACACCCCCATTTTCAATGGCATGCATGAAGCAAGCGCGCTTCTTGTCGGCGGCACGCTCACTGCAGTGGATGAAGTCATGGAAGGTCGCGCTCGGCATGCGCTGAATTTAGGCGGGGGCTTGCATCACGGCTTTAAAGGTCGTGCATCAGGCTTTTGTGTTTATAATGATAGTTCAGTCGCTATTAAATATATGCAAGAAAAGTATCATGCAAGAGTGCTATACGTCGATACGGACGCCCATCACGGAGACGGGGTCCAATGGGCATTTTACGATGACCCGTCCGTTTGTACATTGTCTATTCATGAAACGGGACGTTATCTGTTCCCGGGTACTGGAAAAATTACAGAGCGCGGGAATGGACCTGGATACGGCACATCCTTTAATTTTCCAATCGATGCTTTCACGGAAGACGAGTCATTTCTAACCATTTACCGCGCAGCAATGACTGAAATTACCGAATTTTTTAAACCAGATGTCATTTTAACGCAAAATGGTGCTGATGCACATTTCTTTGATCCACTGACACATTTATACGGAACGATGAATTTATATAGAGAAATTCCACGAATTGCAAAAGAAATTGCCAATGAATATTGCGGTGGACGATGGATTGGAGTTGGTGGAGGCGGTTATGATATTTGGCGCGTCGTCCCACGTGCTTGGGCACATTTATGGATTGAAATGAGCGGGCAAACACAACCAACAGGACCTTTACCAAATGACTGGTTAAATAAATGGCAACCTGAAGCACCCATCCCACTCATTCCAACTTGGGAAGATCCAGATCCGCTTTACAAACCGATTCCGCGGAAAGCAGAAATTGAAGAAAAAAATGCGCATATGTTGGCGCAGGCACTTCATACGATTCGTGGAAGCAATGTTTAATCAGCAAAAAAGCGTCGAGAAAACCTTGAATTAGATTTTCTCGACGCTTTTAATTCATTAACTTAATGAGTCACGCTCTGCAAAATGGAAAGGCAATTGAATTTGCTTCTCTTCTACTTCTTCTTCATTCATTAACTTTGTTAGTAAACGCATCGCTACCGCTCCGATATCATATAAAGGCACGACAGCAGCTGTTAATTGTGGTCTGACGATTCTCGTTAAATTCGAGTGTTCATAGCAAATAATTTCATAATCATCAGGTACAGAATGCCCCGCGTCACGAACGCCGTTTAACACGCCTACTGCAAGCGTACTGTTTACCGCAAAAAATGCCGTCGGTTGTACAGTTAATTGTTGAATTTTTTCCCAACTTTCGTAAGCTGCATCATATGTGTCTTCCATTTCAATCATAAACTCTTCTCGAATTGTTATGTCTGCTTCTTTTAGCGCTCGCTCATAGCCAGCTTTTTTATGCACGCGGTTAATGTCTCGACTAAGTGGACCTGTTATAAAGACAATTTCTTTATGTCCATTTTCGATTAATTTCACAACTGACTCATACGCCGCTTGTTCATAATCAATATTCACTGTCGCAAACTGCTCTTCTGTGTCAATCGTTCCTGCTAAAACAATTGGAACTGGTGCTCTAGACATTTCTTCTCGAACTTCCTCAGAAACTGAATCACTCATAAAAATAATGCCATCCACTTGTTTACCTAGATGATCGACCAGTAACTCAAGTTCACGTTCAGAACGCTCATCTGAGTTCGATAATATAATATTGTACTCATACATTGTCGCAATATCGGCGATTCCTCTTGATAATTCCCCGTAAAAACTTGTTGAAATATCAGGTACAATCACACCAACAGTTGTTGTTTTTTTACTTGCCAACCCTCTTGCTACAGCATTTGGACGATAGCCTAATCTTTCAATACTTTCTAATACCTTCCTTCTCGTTGAAGGTTTCACATTTTGGTTACCATTGACGACACGCGAAACCGTTGCCATTGAAACATTCGCATCACGTGCTACATCATATATTGTAATTGCCATAAACAGCACTCCTTGTCTATTCTTCATCATAAGGTTGTCCAGATTTTTCCGGATATCCATTATTTGTATTTATAATATGCTATTGTTTATCATTTTTGAGTTTATTATCATAAAAGACGCGCTTTCCAAATAATCCCCTTATAAGCCATTAAAACACAGTTTCGACTTACTTTCCACTTATATTGTCATGCAGATTATTTGAAATAACTTCTAGTAGTTGAACTTTGGGAATTACGGGGGGGGAACTCAAACGAAACTTGACAACTCGAGCACTCTTTTTGAGAACTCAGAAGACTTTTTTGACAACTCGGGCGGCAATTATGGAAACTCGATCATCTTCATAGTTAATTCACAAAAAAATCGCCCAGCTAAAGCACAAACTCGAGCTTTAACTGGGCAACTTCCTATGCGTGTGTTTTTAAGTAGTCCATAATTGACCCGTAAAACGCGTCAAATTGGTCTAGGTTCATTTGTTGTGCTGAGTCAGATAAAGCAACTGCTGGATCTGGATGCACTTCCGCCATTACGCCGTCCGCGCCAACTGCTAGTGCAGCTTTTGCTGTTGGAAGAAGAAGATCACGTCTACCTGTTGAATGCGTAACGTCTACAAAGACTGGTAAATGTGTTTCTTGTTTAAGAATCGGAACTGCCGAAATATCTAATGTATTTCTTGTCGCACGTTCGTATGTACGGATACCGCGCTCACAAAGAATAATTTGGTCGTTTCCTTGAGAGATAATATATTCTGCCGCATTAATAAACTCATCAATTGTAGCAGCTAGTCCACGTTTCAGTAATACTGGCTTATTCACTGAACCCGCTTCTTTTAATAATTCGAAGTTATGCATATTACGCGCTCCGATTTGAATGACATCGATATAATCTAATGCCTCTTCCAAATGAGATGGTGTGACGATTTCACTGACAACCGCCAGCCCTGTTTCATCTGCAACTCTTTTTAAAATTTGTAATCCTTCAAGTCCTAATCCTTGGAAATCATAAGGCGAAGTACGTGGCTTGTATGCCCCACCTCTAATTAACTTTTGTCCTTTTGCCTTTAAAGCTTTGGCAACTGTAGATACTTGTTCGTATGACTCAACTGCACATGGTCCGAAAATGAATGATGGTTGCCCATTTCCAATGTCTTCCCCGTTAATTGAAACAATTGTATCTTCTGCTTTTTTCTTACGTGAAACTAACAGTGCATTGCGTTGCTCATCTTCTTGAATTTCTAGTGCTGACATAAAGATTCCTTTAAAAATATGTTCCATTACACCATTCGGAAGCGGACCTTTGTTATACTCTTTTAAGAAGTTTAACATTTCACGCTCACGGATCGGGTCATAGCGATTGACACCTTGCTTTTCTTTTACTTTACCAATCTCTTGTACAATTTCAGTTCTTTCATTAATTAAATCCAAAATCTTAGTATTCAGTCCATTTACTTTGTCTCTAAGTTCATCTAAATTAAGGTGTCCCATCTATGTCCTTCTCCCTCCTGAACATATCATCTCTTTTCGCTGACAGAGAAATATGTTACATTTTTGATAATAGACCTATTATAGACAATCATTTTGGAAAAGTCACGCTTAATTTTTTTATTTTCAAAACAATCGACATTCTCTTTAGAAAGGATGAAATATATGTCGTCAACAATCTTTTCACTAGACATCGGTACACGCTCAGTCGTCGGAACGATTCTTGAAGAAATAAATGGAAATTATGAGGTTTTAGATTTAATTACAATGGAGCATAAAGAACGCTCTATGATCGACGGGCAAATACATAATATATTAACCGTTGCGGAAGTGATTAAAAATATTAAAGAACAATTGGAACAAAAGCATGGCCCTTTAAAACAAGTCAGTGTCGCTGCGGCAGGACGGGCACTTTTAACTGAAGAAGGCATTTTCTCAGTTGATTTGACAAAAGAAAAAATCGCTTCAGTAGAAGATATGAACCGTTTAGAACTTGCTGCCGTTCAAGCTGCACAGCAAACATTAATGCAAAAGGAAAAACAGCAAGAACATAATGATTATTATTGCGTCGGTTATTCTGTGCTTCACTATTTATTGGACGATCAAAAAATTGGCAACTTAATTGATCAAACGGGTACAAACGCAACGATTCATGTCATTGCGACGTTTCTACCACAAGTTGTCGTCGAATCTTTACTTTCAGCATTACAACACGCTGAACTAGAAATGACGGCACTCACATTGGAGCCAATCGCAGCAATCCATGTGCTTGTTCCGCCGTCGATGCGAAAACTCAATATTGCCCTTGTCGATATTGGCGCAGGAACATCAGATATTGCTATTGCTGACAACGGGACAATTACTGCATATGGAATGGTACCGCTCGCGGGAGATGAAGTGACGGATGCTTTAAGCCAAGAATATTTGGTTGATTTTCCGATTGCTGAAAAAGTAAAACGGCAATTATCAACCGAAGAAACTGTAGAACTTGAAGATATTCTCGGCTTTAGCCAGACATTCCCAGTATCAGAAGTGTGTATGCGCATTGAATCGACCATTCATCATATCGCCGAGTCTATCGGGAAAGAGATTATGCGTTTAAACCACGGAGAAGCGCCTAAAGCTGTCATACTCGTTGGTGGAGGTAGTTTAACACCCAATTTATCACTCATGCTAAGTCAAGCCTTAAACTTGCCTGAAATGAGAGTCGGCATTCGTGGACTGGAGGCTTTAAGTGGCGTCACTGTGTCGAAAGATTTAGGACAATCTCCAGAACTCGTCACACCAATCGGCATCGCAATTGCGGCTAAAAACGCGCCGCTTTATTATATGACAGTTACAGTCAATGAACAAAAAGTTCGCCTTTTCGAATTAAAAGAAATGACCGTTGGCGATGCACTCATTGCTGCGAATTTTTCAATTGAACAAATGTATGGAAAACCCGGTCGTGGCATGACCATCACTTTTAACGGACAAACATTAGCCATCCCAGGAGAAATTGGGCGTCCTTCTGTCATCCATGTAAACGGTGAACGCGCAAATATTAAACAAACCATCAAAAATGGCGATCGAATTGAAATTGAGGCTGGTGCAAATGGAAAAAATGCAGCACCGACAATCGGCACACTTGTCGATGATTTAGCCCCAATTCAAGTAAAAATTAATGAACAGACCATCGCGTTAAAGCCACAA
The DNA here is from genome assembly GCA_947644645.1 of uncultured Sporosarcina sp. Classification (GTDB taxonomy): domain Bacteria; phylum Bacillota; class Bacilli; order Bacillales_A; family Planococcaceae; genus Sporosarcina. The sequence continues at coordinate 18,721 of CANSAF010000042.1, forward strand.
ATTATGATTAACGGGGAAGCCGTTAATCCTGATACATTAGTTAAAGACCGAGATAAAGTCGAAGTGACTGCCAACACATCGCTCGAGCAAGCATTAAAGCAATGGCATGGAAAGAAAGACGCACCTTCTTTTTCACTCACTGTTGACCGAAAAATGATGCGGGTAAAAAAATGGGAAGCTGCTTATTATTTAAAAGACGTCGCGATTAGACAAACGTATCATTTACAAGACCAGGATCATGTCGTCATCAAAACGCCGCCACTTCCGACAATTGAAGAGCTAGCACTAGAATTAGAAATGCCTTTCGCCGAAAAAGCGCAAGTGTTATTTAACGGACAAACGGTACAAATAGAAAAACCGCGTTTTACTGTCTATCAAAATGGTGAAATCGCAAGTCCATCTTCACAAATTCAGCCAAATGACGTCATTGAGTTTGTATCGATTGCGAATCAGCCAATTATTTTCAGCGATATTTTTGCTTTTACAACTTATGAATTGCCAACCAATACAAGTGGGCATTATCAATTACTAAGAAACGGCAATCCAATCCAATTAAATGAACCGATTTTCCAAGGAGATCGCCTGGAAATTAAATTCTAAACAAAAAACTGATTCAGCAAGCCTCACAAGGCTTACTGAATCAGTTTTTATTATTTCTTTTCTTTTGTCTTTTCCGTAACAGCTTCTTTTAATGCTTCAGCTGTTGCTGTCACTTTTTCTTCTGCTTCATCAGCTTTAGCTTTAGATTTCTCTTTCGCTTGATCAATGATCTCAGCAACTTCCTCTATAGTTGGAACTTCCGTATCATCCTTCGCTGATTTTACTTTATCCGCAACTTGTTCAGATTGTTGTTGAATTGTTTTCGTCACTTCTTCTGTTTTTTCTTTCGCAATTGTTGTAATATCAGATGCTTTATCTTTCGCAATTGCACCATATTCAGAAGCCTTATCTTTGGCAACAGCACCGTACTCAGTTGCTTTATCTTTTGCCACAGCACCATATTCTGTCGCCTTATCTTTCGCAATCGCGCTTAATTCAATACTTTTTTCTTTAATCTGACTTGCTTGCGTTGAAAAATCATCGCGCATTTCTTTACCTGTTTTTGGCGCAAGGAATAATGCCGTTGCCGCACCAATAACGCCTCCAACAATTGCGCCCAATAAAAAGCTACTCGCGCCCGAATCTTCTTTTTCATCATAAAACGTGTCCGTATAGCCTTTATATGCATATTTACTCGGTAAATAAGTCGGTTCTGCTACCACATTTTCATAATCCTTTTTCTCAGCCATTTTTCAATCTCCTCACTTTGGTCAACATTCTTTTATATTTTTCTACACTCAACAATTGTATTCCCTTTTCTGGGAACTTTTAAACATGACTTCTCTATGTACTCTTTCGACAAAATCATCTAAAACCCTTTAAATTCCACGAGTTTCTTTTTATTAAAATGGAGCGTTTCAGAATGTCCATTACGACTTTCCAAACGCTCCTTATTAATCAAACATTATCCAAAATACTTTCTGTAGATAAACTAGGCAATTTCATTTGCCTTTTTATATTGCATAAATGCATTCAAATATTTTTGAATATCGCCAGCACCCATAAATAAGTAGACCGCATCACCATGAACAGCAAGTTGCTCAATTTCATCTTCTAATAAATGTTTAGCATTTGGCACACGTTTGATCAATTCTTCAATCGTTAAACTGCCTGCTTTTTCTCTTGCCGAACCAAAAATATCACATAAATACACTGCATCAGCACCCGATAAACTTTCTGCGAACTCATCTAATAAAGCTGCCGTTCGCGTAAATGTATGTGGTTGGAAAACTGCTACAATATCTTTATCTGGAAATCTTTGCTTTGCGGATTGTAAAGTCGCATGGATTTCCGTTGGATGATGTGCATAATCATCAATTAAAATATAACCATTATTTTCAACAATCGAGAATCTGCGTTTCACACCTGTGAACGTCGATAATCTTTCTTGAACAAGTGCCGCCGGAATGCCTTCATAATGACATAATGCAATAACACCAAGTGCATTTAAAATCGCATGATCGCCTGTTTGTGGAATGGTAAATGTATAATAAAATTCATTGCGCACAAATACATCAAAAGTCGAACCAGTCGATTCTCTTACGATATTTTTTGCCGCAAAATCATTCGATTCTTCAAACCCATAATAAACGACAGGTACATTCGCTTGAATTTCTTGTAAATGCGGATCATCTCCACATGCGATTAACCCTTTTTTCACGCGTAAAGCCATTTCGCCAAATGCATCCAATACATCATCTAAGTCTTTAAAATAATCGGGATGATCAAAATCAATATTGGTCATAATTGCATAATCAGGTGCATATGCTAAAAAATGTCTTTTATATTCACAAGCTTCAAATGCAAAATATTGTCCTTCTTCAATTCCTCTTCCCGTTCCATCGCCAATTAAATAAGATGTCGGCGCATAACCTGCAATTACATGCGAAAGAAGACCAGTTGTCGACGTTTTCCCATGAGAACCTGTCACACCAATCGATATAAATTTTTCCATATAGCTTCCTAAAAATTGGTGATAACGAATGACTTCTACGCCAATTTCTCGCGCTCTTACAATTTCAGGATGATCATCTGGAAATGCGTTTCCCGCAATCACAGTCATACCTTCTTGAATATTTTCCGCGCTAAATGGATAAATGGTAATGCCTCTTTCACGCAGTCGCTCTTCCGTAAAAAAATGCTTTCCAACATCCGAACCTTGAACTCGATGATTGGAATCATGCAATATCTGTGCGAGCGAACTCATACCAGATCCTTTAATTCCAGTAAAATGATACAATGTCATATAAAAAACCTCCTGGGACCCTTTTGGCATCCCCTATACTCATCTTTTTTTACTTATTTCCCGCCTAAACGGTCAGTCACTGCAACCCAACTAAATTGGAAACCTTCATCATTTTTTATAAAATAGACTGTTTCAACTCATTTAATTGTTCTTCAGTTAAATAAACATCGCGCGCCCGACTACCTTGCTGCGGTGAAATAAACTTTAATTTCTCAAAACGGTCCATCAATTTTGCCGCTCGGTTATAACCAATGCTAAAATTCCTTTGCAGCATCGATGTAGATGCACTATCTTGTTCAAAGATAAATTCGCATGCCTCAATAAATAATGGATCCTCATCATCTTCAACAGCACTTTTCAATAATTCATCTTGCCCAAATAAGTAAGTTGGGGTCGCTTCTCTTTGCACATGCTCTATTATACGCTCTATTTCATCATCCGTGACAAATGTCCCTTGTAAGCGAACTGGCGTTGATTCGCCGCTGCCTACATAAAGCATATCCCCTCTACCAAGCAATCTCTCAGCTCCGTTCGTGTCGATCATCGTTCTTGAATCGACTTGTGAAGAAACAGAAAAGGCAATTCTTGTCGGGATATTCGCTTTAATAATACCAGTGATAACATCTACAGATGGGCGCTGCGTTGCAATGATTAAATGAATCCCACAAGCACGTGCTTTTTGCGCAATTCGACTAATCGACACTTCAACGTCTGCCGGCGCCATCATCATTAAATCTGCCAACTCATCGATCACGATTAATAAATAAGGCATTTTCAATGAAAACTGTCTATGTGCAGTCACTTTTTCATTATATCTTTCAATATCACGAACACCAGCATGTGCCAATAATTCATAACGACGTTCCATTTCAGCAACCGCCCATTTTAAGGCAGCTGTTGCAGCTTTCACATCTGTAATGACAGGACTAATTAAATGTGGAATCCCGTTAAATGGTGCCAATTCCACCATTTTTGGATCTATTAACATCATTTTTAAATCCGCTGGAGATGCTTTATAAAGTAGACTCACCAAAATCGAGTTAATGCAAACTGATTTTCCAGAACCCGTCGCACCTGCAATCATTCCATGCGGCATTTTTCTTAAATCTAGTGTAACTGGTTCGCCAGTTAACCCTAATCCTAGCACCGCTTCAAGAGGTGAATCTGAACTTTGGAAGCTTTCCGTTTCAATCACTTCTGAAATACGCACTGCCCTGGATGTTCGATTCGGAATTTCAATACCGATTGAACTTTCTCCTGGAATCGGTGCTTGAATGCGAATATCTCTCGCAGCCAATGTTAATTTTAAATCATCAGCTAAATTCCGCACACGACTTACTTTTGTTCCTTGCCCAACCGTTAATTCAAAACGTGTCACCGTAGGGCCTTGTACCGCATTAATGACATTTGCTTGCACGCCAAAATGCGACAGCGACTCTTCCAATTTTTCAGATTGAGACGCTAACCATGCTGTATCCTCTATTTGATTTTCCGGTGGAATTAAATAATCCATTGTCGGCAAGACATAATGTTCAAATTCCGGCGTTTCTTCTTGAATCTCCGTTTGCGCAGATTCCTTTTCGACAACTGTTTCTACTGTTTCTATAGTTTCCGACGCCGTCATTTCCTCATTTTCCACTTGTTGGATTGGCGCTTCAACCACTTCTCCAATCATCGGATTTTCTTCGATTGTTTCATTTTCCTGTTGTTGGGTTGGTGCTTCAATGATTTCTTCAACCACTGGCGGCTCTTCGATTATTACCGCTTCTTCAACAACTACAGGATTTACTTTTGCTTGCATTTCATTAGCAATTTCCATTGCTTTTAATTTCTTTTTATCCGATTTTAACATCAGCACATTGAAAGGTACGATGCGCTCTTTAAACACCGGTTCTTCAGCTTCAAGTGTGACAGCCGTTTCCGTTAATTGCTCAGTATCTTGAATCTCTTCGAAAAGCGGTTCTTCATCTATTAATTTCGTTTCTTCAACAAGTTCTTCTGCAATGTCAGCGTCAACTAATTGCTCTACAACACTAGCAGAATCATCGCTTTCTCCCTTAGCTTTTTCATCGACAATTTCGGGGGAGTCCACTGATTCTACTGCTTGTATTTCTTCCGTTTCTTGCACTTGTTGGAATTCATCTGGTTCTTGCGACTCTTTAAGTATTTCGAGTTCTTGAATATTTGAAGATTCATCAAGTGCCTGATTTTCTTGAATGTCTTGAATGTCTTCGATTTCCGGAATTTCAAGAGCTTCCGAAGTCTCTAGAACTTCTTCATCTTTCTGACTATCTTGAACTGCTTGAACTTCTTGAACCTCTTCAGCTTTTGAATCTTCTTGGATTTCCAGAACCTCTGAAACTTCTTCAACTTCTTGAACATCTAACACTGGTGGCATCTCTTTTTCATCTGCAATCGCCGAAGCAATCTCTTCATTTTGAACGCTTTTTTCTTCAGTTGCTTGTGGCTTTTCCTGTCTTTCATCCACTTTAAACAACGGAACTTCTTGTATTGTGGATTCCTTTTTCTCAGGCATTTTATAGCCATGAACAGGAGAAGGGACTTTTGTCGGTGTAAAACGATCCGTCCTTTTTTTCTTCTGAATACTTTCTAATTCTACTTTTAGTGCTTCACTTTTTTCCAATCGTTCAACAGAAATCGGGCGCTCATCTTTAGGCGCTCGGCGTGTTCTATGCACAATCGCTTCTTCGTGTACCGGCCATCTTTCATTTTCAAAAAGCGACGTTGGTTCGAAATAATCCGCAGCTTGATTCCCTTTATTTTGCTGAGTCGTTTGTTCTTTATGTTCGCCTTCATATTCATCGTCATCCCAACCATAAATTTCCGCATCAGTAATAATCGGGAAACGGAAATTCGGGCGCTGACGTTCAGTTTCAGTTTCATATTGCGTTTCAATTTCTTTAGTTTCTGTCGTTTCTTCAATTTCTTCTACTTCATCGCCAAATAGGCGGCCTGTTAGCTTTTTAAACCATTTCAACATAATCACTCTTTCCATGTCGATTAGTCTATTTTAACAGTTTATGGACAATGAAATCAAATTTAAACTTAAAATAAGAAAAATCAACTAAATCAAATGAAAAAGCATGTATTTCGCACCATTCCTCAGACTTTTCAGTAAAAAAAGAGGTTGTCCTAAAAGTCACTTTCGACTTTTAAAACAACCTCTTTTCAAATTATGATAAAGTGAAACATCCTGTTGCCCCGAACCAATCGGGCTTTTACGGACAGTTGATCTCCCACTT
>CANSAF010000043.1 GCA_947644645.1 uncultured Sporosarcina sp.
AAGAAAATTCTGTGTTTTACCTTATGGTTTTATTTTTTTATGCGACGCTAGTGATGCAATTTACATTATTGGTTACACAATGCAAACGGCTTGTACAAAAGCAGGTCAAACTGTTTTAACGAATAACCCGAAACAAAGACCGTTATTTTCTGTATTCGATGCAACTTATAATATTGGTGTTTTCACAGGTGGACAAATCTTCGTAGCGTCTTATTTAATCTCAAAGCATGGAGATTTTAATAATGCTTTATTTACAGAGTTAAATACTTATGCGATTGTTCTTTCGGGAATCTTCACGGTATTAGCAATTATAGCCTTATGGACGAAAGATCGCAAAGAGTTCTTTGGCTTAGCAGAACAAAGTGTACAAACTAAATTCCGTGATTATGTGCCGATTTTAAAAGGGAATCGTCCATTACAAATGCTTGTCATTGCAGCATCTTCAGATAAGCTAGCGGGAATGGTTTTAAGACAACCTGCAGTAATGATTATGTTCTTCGGGATTTTATTAGGGGATTATGCCTTAAGTGGAACCATTTCAGGGTTAATTATTATTCCATCTCTTTTATTAACGTTTATTGGGGTAGGTTATGCAACACGTGCTGGTCTAAAGCAATCATTAGTAAAAGCAACATGGGGCGCTTTAATTTCATTTGCGATTCTAATTGTAATGTTTTTGTTTATTGACCCAACAGACATATCGTTATCGAATATTGGCTGGGCGACAGTTACCTTTCTAATTCTTTATGCATTAGGTTCAGGACTTTCAGGATTGGCGAATGCGATTGTTATTCCGATGATTGCGGATGTAGCAGACTATGAAACATATAAATCAGGTCGATACGTTCCAGGAATGATTGGCACATTATTCTCTTTCGTTGATAAAATGATTTCTTCATTAGCGCCAGCTCTTGTAGGATTTTTACTATTACTCATTGGCTACCGCGATGAATTCCCACAATTGGGAGAAACATTAACAGTATCATTATTTGTTATGACGTTGATATTGAAGTTTGGTATTCCAATTGCTGGATGGATTGCAACATTAATTGCGATGAAGTTCTATAATTTAGATCGAGAAAAAATGGCTGAAATTCAACAGACAATTGCAGAAATTAAAAGTAAAGCAGAAAATGAAACAACACCAGAAGTTTCATTGGAACAAAAAGACAATCTAAGTAAAGAAAAAGTACCTGTACTAGACTAGTATTATGATTGGTAAGAGATGGTCCAGAAAATGAATGATTCATTTTCTGGACCATTGTATGCTGTTGAAATGATTGTTATAAAAAATCGTAAGGGAGTTATGTAGAATGTTATATCCGATTAATACTGAAAAACGTGGCGTTATTGATTTAAGTGGGATTTGGAATTTTAAATTAGATGATGGAAAAGGTCTACAAGAAAAGTGGTTTGAATCTCCTTTAACAGATACAATTCAAATGGCAGTACCCGCATCGTTTAATGATTTAGGTGTGACATCAGAAATTAGAAATCATGTCGGGCTTGTTTGGTATGAAAGAGATTTCACTGTACCAGCTTACTTAAAAGAAGAGCGAATCGTTCTACGTTTTGGTTCTGCAACGCATCAAGCAAAAGTTTACATGAATGGAAAATTGATTGTAGAAAATAAAGGTGGTTTTTTACCATTTGAAGTCGAATTAAATGAACATTTAATAGGCGGCAAGAATCGTTTGACGGTTGCTGTGGACAATGTCATCGATGAATCAACTTTACCTGTAGGTTTATATGAAGAGAAAGAAGTAGAGGGTGTTGGGACAGTTGTACGTAATACGCCGAATTTTGACTTCTTTAACTACGCTGGCTTACATAGACCTGTAAAAATTTATACAACACCGAAGAGTTATGTACAAGACATTACAATTTTAACGAATTATGAAGGTGACACAGGTCAAGTACAATATCAAGTGGAAACTGTTGGTCACTCTGCTGCTGTCAAAGTAAGCATAATCGATGAAAACGATACGGTTGTTGCGACTGGTGAAGGGGCGGAAGGTGAAGTTACGATTCCGAACGTAACGCTTTGGGATCCTTCAGAAGCGTATTTATATACGTTAAAAGTTGAATTGATGGAAGAAGATGAAGTGATTGATGTTTACGAGCAACCATTTGGCGTTCGTACGGTAGAAGTGAAAGACGGACAGTTTTTAATCAATGATAAACCTTTCTATTTTAAAGGTTTTGGAAAGCATGAAGATTCACCGATTAATGGAAGAGGATTTAATGAAGCAGTCAATGTAATGGATTTCCAATTGATGAAATGGATGGGAGCAAACTCATTCCGTACAGCACATTATCCTTATTCAGAAGAGTTAATGCGTTTGGCAGACCGTGAAGGATTGGTTGTCATCGATGAAGTTCCAGCTGTTGGCTTGCATTTAAACTTTATGGCAACGATGCTAACGGGTGGGGAAAAACGTGATACATGGAAAGAGTTAAAGACATTTGAGCATCACCAAGACGTCATTCGAGAACTTATTGCACGTGATAAGAACCATCTATCTGTTGTGATGTGGTCAATTGCGAACGAACCAGCATCAGAAGAAAAAGGTGCATTTGAATACTTCAAACCTTTGGTGGAATTAACGAAAGAATTAGATCCACAACGTCGTCCAGTAACGATTGTGACGCATTTAATGTCTACACCGGATAAAGATCAAATTGCGGAATTAATTGATGTATTATCGTTAAATCGTTATTACGGTTGGTATGTGAATGGTGGAGATTGGGTAACAGCGAAATCGAATTTACGAAGAGAGTTCGCTGGATGGGCACAACGATGTCCGAATAAGCCAATCATTATGACAGAATATGGTGCGGATACTGTATCAGGACTTCATGATGTTGATCCGGTTATGTTTACGGAGGAATTCCAAATTGAATATTTAAAAGCAAATCATGAAATTTTTGACGAGACACCTAATTTTATTGGGGAACATGTTTGGAATTTCGCGGACTTTAATACAAGTCAAGGAATTATTCGCGTCCAAGGAAATAAAAAAGGAATTTTCACACGTAGTCGTAAACCGAAATCGGCTGCACATGCATTGAAGAATAGATGGCATGAAATTCCGAACTTTAATTATAAGAAATAAATAACAAAACTGTCTAGATGGGAACTACATCTGGGCAGTTTTTTAATGTTACTCTCAAAGACAATAGTATATAACACTGAAAATACATTGTTTTGTCATATTTTAATATAAGGATGAAAAAATAAGTTGGGTATATATTGACGTGATTCTTCTTAGATGATATTGTTAACCTATTAGTTGGTTGGACAGACAAATTAATAGAAAGTTTGTAAAATCCAATCAATATATTGTAAGCGGATTCAATAGGGTATCATATTTGGTGGTAGTTAGAGAGATTATTGGAGGGAAAATCGTGGAACAGGCAAAACAAGTACAGGAATTTGAAAAATTTGGGATGAAAGATAAATTAGGATATTTATTCGGAGATTTTGGAAACGATTTCTTTTTTATTCTTGTATCTTCATTTTTAATGGTTTATTACACAGATGTTTTACATATTAGTGCAGCTTCTGTAGGGCTTTTATTTTTAATTGCTCGACTATGGGATGCAGTTGCAGATATTACATGGGGACGTTTTATTGATACGAGAAATCCTAGTAAAGCAGGGAAATTTAAGCCGTGGATTTTTAGAATGTCGTTTCCACTCGTGGTTTCAGGGGTTTTAATGTTTGTTTATATACCAGGCATGTCAAATGGATTTTACTTGGCTTATGCTTATGTCACTTATATTTTATGGGGAACTTTATATAGTACAGTGAATATTCCTTATGGTTCGATGGCATCTGTGATTACAGCTGATCCAGTTGAAAGAACCGCGCTATCAACATTTAGAACATTAGGTGCGAATCTCGCAGGATTAATCATTAACGTAGTAGGGCCATTGATTTTATTTGTAGATAATGTAGCCGATCCGAATCGTTTCTTAATGGGCGCAATTATTTTTGGAATTCTTTCAATCTCTTGTTATATGGCATGTTATAAGCTTTCGACTGAAAGAATTGTAGCGCCTGAGCGTAAGAAAGAAAAAGGGAACTTTGCAAAAACAGTAAAAGGTTTAGTACAAAACAAACCGTTAATTTGGATTTTAATTTCTTCTTTATTATTTATGGTTTGCTTTATGTTAATCGGTGCTGTAAACGTTTACTTATTTAAAGATTATTTCAGTAATGCAAAAGCATTGAGTGTTGTTGGACTTCTGCAAACGGCAACGATTCTTGTTGCGATGCCAATGGTACGTCCATTAGTGGAAAGGTTCGGGAAGAAAGAGTTAACGCTTGTTGGAATTTTGCTTGCTGGGTCGATGTATTTTGTATTGTATTTCATGCCAGGAATTTCTTTAACAATGTTTATTACAATTTTAACAATTGCAATGTTTGGTTATGGGTTTTTCAACTTAGTGATTTGGGCATTTGTAACGGATGTCATCGACTATCATGAATATTTAACAGGTTTACGTGAAGACGGCACGGTTTATTCAATTTACTCTTTCGCTCGAAAAGTAGGTCAAGCGATTGCCGGTGGAGTTGGTGGATTTGCGATTGCGGCGGTTGGTTATGATTCCGCTCGTCCTGAGCAAACGGCAGAAGCACTCGATGGTATTCATACACTTGCGACTTTAATTCCTGCGATTACATTTTTCGTCATATTTGTATTGTTACTGTTCTTTTATCCGCTAAATAAAAAGCGTACGCTTGAAATGACAAATGAGTTAATTGAAAGAAGAGAAAAGGCAGTAGAATAAGGAAAGTTATATTAAAATCATTCTGTTTATTATGCAGCTTTATTGACGAATTTTCGGTTAGATGATAATCTATACATGTACGTTAGTTTAGAGGGTAAACAAATTATTATTGAATATAAAAGTATTTTGTAAGGGTTTTCATAAAATGAAGCTTCAATCAGGGAGTGCACTTCTCGCTGATTGTTAGTTGAATCAATCGGGCTGCCCGTTAATGCGGGATAAAATGTTATTCAGTCAAAAAAAGTATGAATTAAAACGGAGGGATTCTAATGAGTATTATCGATGAACTATTAAAGGATGTTCCCGTGCCAAAAATGATGAAAGTACGTCAATCCTTTGATGATACGAAAATTGAAGATGTGGATGCAGCGTTAAATGAAGCATTGCAGCAAGAGGCAGTTCGTGCAACGGTTAAGCCAGGCATGGAAATTGCAGTTGCAGTTGGAAGTCGCGGTGTCGATCAAATTGTTCAAATTACTAAAAGAACGGTTACTTTCTTAAAAGAAATGGGTGCGAAGCCGTTTATCGTACCGAGTATGGGGAGTCACGGTGGTGCTTCAGCAGAAGGGCAAGCAGCTGTTCTTGCACATTTAGGTGTAACGGAAGAAACTGTTGGTGCAGAAATTCGTTCATCTATGGAAGTGATTGAAATTGGTAAATTAGAAAATGGATTGCCAGTTTATATTGATAAATTAGCATCAAAAGCGGATGGAATCGTTGTCATTAACCGCGTAAAACCGCATACAGCTTTTAGAGGAACTGTTGAAAGCGGTATTATGAAAATGATGACGATTGGTTTAGGCAAGCAGCGCGGAGCCGAAGCATGTCACCAACTTGGCTTTGAACATATGGGGAAACATATTATTTTAATGGCACATATGATCATGGAAAAAATGCCAATTTTATTCGGTGTAGCGACAGTTGAAAATGCTTTCGATAAAGTGGCGCATGTTGAAGTATTGCTTCCAGAAGACATTGAAGAACGTGAAACAGAGCTGCAAAAAATGGCGAAAAAGTTTTTACCGCAAATTAACTTCGATAAAATTGATGTGCTTGTCATCGATGAAATCGGGAAGAACATTAGTGGTGACGGAATGGACCCGAATATTACGGGACGTTATCCAACGCCGTATGCACATGGTGGACCTGAAGTTAATAAAATGGTTGTCCTCGATTTAACACCGGAGACAGAAGGAAATGCGAACGGTGTTGGAACGGCAGACTTTACGACACAGCGTCTCATTGATAAAACGGACTGGGATGCAGTTTATGCAAATGGATTAACGTCAACAGTGGTTGCACCTACGAAAGCAGCGACGACACTTAAAAATGATTTACTCGCTTTAAAAGCAGCCATTAAAACTTGTAATATTTTAGACTTCACGAAAGTAAAAATGGTGCGCATTAAAAACACATTAGAAATTGGCGAAATTGAAGTTTCTGAAGCTTATTTACAAGAAGTTGAAGAAAGTGATCGCTTAACAAAGATTTCAGAGCTATACGATTTACAGTTTGATGCTGAAGGTAATTTAAAATAAAATCCATTACAGGGGGAAAAATCAAATGACTAACTTATTCGATTTAACGGGAAAAACAGCTGTTGCAATTGGTGGAAATAGTGTGTTAGGTTCGGCAATGGTAAAAGGTTTAGCAGAGCAAGGTGCTGAAATTGCAGTTGTTGGGCGTAACTTGGAAACGGCTGAAAAAGTGGTACAAGAAATTTTAGCAGACGGTGGAAAAGCGAAAGCATTCCAAGCAGATGTTATTTCAAAAGAATCATTAGTAAAAGTTGCAGATGAAATCGAAGCTTGGTCAGGCGGTTGGGATATTTTATTAAACGCACCGGGAACAAATAGTCCAACACCATTTTTCGAACTAAAAGAAGATGAGTGGGATCATATTTTAGATGTAAACTTAAAAGGCATTATGCTTACGACGCAAGTATTTGCGGAGCGTATGATTGAACAAAAGAGAAAAGGTAGTATTATCAACATTTCTTCTGTATCATCAACAACGCCATTATCAAGAGTGTTTACATACTCAGTATCTAAAGCTGGTGTAAACAATATGACACAATTTTTAGCACGTGAATTTGCGCCGCATGGTATTCGTGTCAATGCGATTATCCCAGGATTCTTCCCAGCGGAACAAAACCGTAAAATTTTGAGCGAAGAGCGTATCGCTTCAATTATGGGACATACACCGATGAATCGTTTCGGAACGCCGGATGAGCTTGCAGGGACAGCAGTTTGGTTAGCTTCAGACCGTGCGTCAAGCTTCGTAACAGGTACGTTAATCCGCGTTGATGGTGGATTTGGTGCAATGACGATTTAAGAAATTAATGAAAAAGAGGATGTCCAATGGCTTTGCTATTGGACACCTCTTTTCTTCACGTAAAATGCGTTATACTATATAAAGGATTAATTGAAGAAAGTTAGGTGAAGTGAGCATGTCAAAAAACTTAGTATTGGCTTTGGATATCGGAACAACGAGTGCTAAAGCAGTTATATTTGAAAAAAATGGAAAGTTAGTTGTAGAAGCTGAAAGAATGATTACATCTCATTACCCGGAGCAAGAGTGGGTAGAGCAAGATCCAATTGAAATTGAATTAGCTTCTAGAGGTGCGATTCAAGATGCAATGAAAAAAGGAAATCTCGCACCAGAAGATTTAAGTGCAATGGGCTTTTCAGCGGCAATGCACTCATTAATTTGTGTGGATGAAAACTTTAATCCATTGTCAAATGCGATTATTTGGGCGGATGGAAGAAGCCTTGAACAAGCGAGAGAACTACGCGCATCTATCGCGGGCGATGAAATATATGCAAACACAGGTCTTCCAAACCATCCAATGTCACCATTAAGTAAATTACTTTGGATGAAAGAAACGAATTTTGAACCGTATCATAAAGCGACTTATTTTATGTCAGCGAAAGAGTATGTCATTCAAAAATGGTTTGGTGTGCGTAAAATTGATTATGCGATGGCTTCTGCAACGGGTTTATTTAATATGAAAGCATTTCATTGGGATGCACAAGCACTTTCATTGTCGGGCATTCGTTATCCACAACTCTCTGAAATTGTTCCACCAACTGAAATTTTAACTGGATTAGATCCAGCTATTGCTGAAGAAATGGGCATCCCTGTCGATTTACCAATTGCAATTGGTTCAGCGGATGGTCAGTTAGCGAATTTAGGAAGTGGTGCCATTTCACCTGGTGAAGTAGCCATTTCTGCGGGGACAAGTGGAGCGATTCGTCAAATGACGAAAGGATTCCAAGTGAGTGATGAACAAGAAGTATTCTGTTATGCATTTACGGATGAGTTATCGATTATTGGCGGACCAACAAATAATGGCGGAATCGCTTTACAATGGTTGAAAGACTTAATCGAATACGATGGCAGCTTTGAGGAATTAACGGCAGAAGCTGAAAACGTTGCATTAGGTGCAGAAGGATTACTATTTATTCCATATATTAACGGAGAACGTGCACCTGTTTGGCGTCAAGAAGCAAAAGGAAACTTCTTCGGTTTATCGATTACACATAAAAAAGAACATTTAGTACGTGCGGTACTTGAAGGCATTACGTATAATCTATTCCATATCGGTATAGCATTGGAAAAACAAGCAGGTGAAACGAAAAGAATTTACGTCAACGGCGGTTTAGCAAGATCACCATTATGGGTTCAAATGTTAGCAGACGTATTTGGAAAAGATGTGTACTTAGCAGAAAGTCACCATAGTGCTGCGTGGGGTGCTGCGTGGACAGCATTATATGCTACAGGTCAAGTGGATTCGTTAGAAGAGATTAAACAAAATATCCCGATTGAGGCAATTATTAAGCCAAATATGGATAACCATGAAGTCTATAAGAAAAATTTTGAAAAATACGTTGGACTTGCAAAAGACTTACTCAAATATTTCTAGTAGGAGGCTGTCCAATCGCTTTGCGATTGGACGCCTGGCGTTTATGTGTGCGTTTAGTTTGTTTGTTTTTTTGCTTTTTGGGCTTTTCTTGCTTTAAGAGCAAAGAACATCATCTTTACGCATATTAAGAAAGGAGGCTTCCGACAAGTTGTGTATTTTGACTTGTAGGACAGCCTCTTCCGTTTTTTAAAATATAAAAAGAGGGTGAAAATATGGAGCGTATTTTAAAGCAAGTGCAAACAGGTGAATTAAGTATAGAAGACGCGAAAGCTCAGCTTGCCACTTATGAAAACTTAGGATTTGCAAAAGTCGATCACCATCGTAAAAAACGTCAAGGCTTCCCAGAAGCTATTTTTGGCGAAGGAAAAACGGCGGAACAAATTTCTGGGATTATTCAAGCGATGAAAATGAATGATGATACCATTTTGGCAACGAGAGTCTCGAAAGAAAAAGCGCTGGAAGTCCAAAAAGAACATCCTGAATTAATTTATAGTGATATAGCAGAAATTTTATATTCGAAAGCTGAAGGCGCAAAATCTTCTGGCGGGGGCTTTATTGCGATTTTATGTGCAGGTACATCAGATTTAAAAGTTGCGGAAGAAGCGGCGATTACAGCGGAAGCATTTGGTTGTGAAGTGCGTCGTTTCTATGATGTAGGGGTAGCAGGAATTCATCGTTTATTTGACAATATCGAAGAAATCCAAGCGGCAACGGTGTCGATTACAGTGGCAGGAATGGAAGGTGCACTTCCAAGTGTTGTTGGTGGATTAGTGTCACATCCGGTGATTGCTGTGCCGACAAGTGTTGGATACGGGGCAAATTTTAATGGATTATCGGCATTACTTACGATGTTAAATTCATGTGCGTCTGGCATTAGTGTTGTCAATATTGATAATGGATTTGGTGCTGCGTATAGTGCGGCATTAATTCATCGTTTAGCTGGGCGGAAAATTGAGGAGGCGGAATAATGTCTGCAAGTCATCCGCCGAATCACGCGCATGTCGATGATGCAATGTTTAAAGTTGAAGTCAATTTAGATGATATATCCGGAGAGATTTTAGGATATGTGATGGATTTACTCATCGAGGCGGGAGCTAATGATGTTTATTATACACCGATTTATATGAAGAAAAACCGTCCGGCTATTTTGCTTCAATTATTATGTTCTGCTTCTAAAATTGAAGCAATGAAGCGCATTCTTTTTACAGAAACGACGACTTTAGGCATTCGTTATTATCCGCTCACAGTGCATCGAATGGAAAGAACTTTTCGTAAAGTATCCACAAAATGGGGCGAAATTACGGTGAAGGAAGGTTTGCTTGACGGACAAGTAATTAAAAGTTCTCCGGAATATGAAGAATGTAAAAAAGTTGCGAAAGACTTTCAAATTCCGCTTAAAACCGTTTATGAAGAAGTTTGGCAGCAATTGTCAAAGTAGTGGGAGGAGGGGTAGCGTTTGTTAGAACTTGGCATCATTTTAAAGGAAATTCTTTTGCCGATTTTCGTGATTATGTTTATCGGATTTTGGTTGCAAAAGAAATTCCAATTAAATGTTCAAACATTAGCCCGTTTAAATATTTACTTTCTGGTACCGGCTTTTATTTTTGTGAAATTATATAGTACAAAAATATCCGTCCAGTTATTTGGAAATATATTCTTGTTTTTTGTTCTTTATGTCATTCTTTTATTTATTATTTCTCATTTTGTTGGGAAAATGTTGAAGCTAGGAAAAGGTGAAAAAACCACTTTTTCTAATAGTGTTGTCTTTTTTAATTCGGGAAATTATGGGGTACCCGTCAATGATTTAGTTTTTAAAAGTGATCCTTTTGCAATGTCGATTCAAGTGATTATGCTGACATTGCAAAACATTTTTTTATTTTCCTATGGTATTTTTTCGTTACAATCCGTTAAAATTGGAAAATTACAAGCTATCCTCGGTTATTTCAAAATGCCTGTTTTATATGCAATGTTGGCGGGCATTACGCTTAATTATTTTAATGTTTCCGTTCCATCTTTTATTTGGGTACCAGCAAATTATATTGCGGATGCGATGATTGCACTCGCTTTATTTACATTAGGTGCACAAGTCGCGCAAATTAAATTCACTTCTGCTTTATCGACATTATATTATAGTTTGGCGCTTCGTTTAGCGATTGGTCCAATGATTGCGCTTGGGATTATTTACATATTTAAAGTAGATGGATTAACTGCACAAGCATTATTAATTGGTTCGGCTATGCCGACATCTGTAAATAGCGCTGTGATTGCACAAGAATACGATAACCATCCAGATTTGGCGGCTCAAATCGTTTTATTTTCAACATTAGTGAGTGCTATCACCGTATCATTAGTCATTTTTATGGCCAGATTATTATTTTAGAAATAGTAGTTGGGATAATTGTTATGCAAGAAAATTATCGAAAAGTTGCTTTGCAATAGGAAGTATTGTACAAAATGGACGAAAAAAAGCGCGAAGATTGTTGAGAATGAAAAGCTGTAGTATAGTGAAGACTAGCTTTATTTGTATCAATTAAATCATAACTTTTTGTGAAATGAGGAAAAATGATGAGCGAATCGTTGAAATTACAGCAAAACTGGGTCTCTATGGACGAGTTAGAAAAAGAATTTGGTGAAGCAGTGCGAAATTTCCACCAGCAGATGGAAGAAGGAACGTCTGTAGGTGCTGACTTTTTAGGATGGAGAAAGTTACCAGTTGAACTAGATCAAGAAGAATTGAAGTCGGTGATTGAAACAGCTGAACGTCTACGTAAACAAGCGGAAGTTGTTGTTGTAATCGGTGTAGGTGGATCTTATTTAGGTGCTAGAGCTGTTCAAGATGCATTGTCTCCGTACTTTGGCAAAGATGAAAATAATCCAGAAGTTATTTTTGCAGGTCATAATTTAAGCGGCGCGTACATGAATCAATTATTAAAGCATGTAGACGATAAAGAAGTTGCAGTCATTGTCATTTCAAAATCAGGTACAACAACTGAACCGGCGATTGCATTCCGTATTTTATTGGAATATATGGAGAATCGTTATGGTGCGGCTTCAAACGAAAGAATTGTTGCGATTACAGACCAATCGAAAGGTGCACTTCGAGAGTTGGCAAATCGCTCAGGCTTTACAACGTTTATCGTACCGGATGATGTAGGCGGTCGTTTCTCTGTTTTAACACCTGTAGGCTTATTGCCGATTGCAGTTTCGGGCATTGATATTTTACAATTGCTTGAAGGTGCAAAATCAGCGATGACAGCTTATGCATCGGATGATTTACAGACGAACAGCGCATATGAATATGCAGCGGTTAGAAATCACCTGTTAAATAAAGGTTATAATATTGAAATTTTAGCAAGCTTTACGCCGAATTTTGCGACATTCCACGAATGGTGGAAACAATTATTTGGTGAAAGTGAAGGAAAAGATGGCAAAGGAATTTATCCGGCATCTGTTGCTTATCCAACAGATTTGCATTCACTTGGACAATATGTTCAAGATGGCCGTCGTGAAATTTTCGAGACATTTGTTCACTTCGCAAATCAAGATGAAAACTGTGAAATTCCAACGACAGAAGATAATTTGGATGGTTTAAATTATTTATCTGATAAGAAAATGAATGAAATTAACGATGTAACATTAGAAGCGACAATGCAAGCGCATAAAGATGGTGGCGTACCAATCGTTCACCTTACAGTGGGTCAGCAAGACGCTTACCATATTGGTTACACAATCTATTTCTTTGAACTTGCTTGTGCGATGAGTGCTTATTTATTAGGCGTAAATCCATTTGACCAACCGGGTGTAGAAGAGTATAAAAATAACATTTTCAGAATGCTAGAAAAACCAGGTTATACGAATTAAGTAAAATGAGGCTGTCCAATCGCTTTGCTATTGGATGCCTCCTGGTTGTGTATGCGTTTATTGTGCTTTCCTTGCTAGTGTGAAGTTTAACGAGTATAAAAGAATGTATCATTTCCGCATATATAGAAATGGGGGGCGTCTTAAAAGTTGTGCACGTTCGACTTTTTGGACGGCCTCTCTTTTCTTTTGAGATATGTTTGATAAAAGATGAGGGGGGACTTAAATTGCTTCAATCATTAAAGGAGATTTTTCCTTCAATGACTTTTTACAGTGAAGTAAGTGAAGATGAACAAGCGCAATATGCCTGGTTCATGTCAGGAACTGAAGAAGTGATTGGAGTATTGAAAGAGCAAATTACGCATAAAGAATTAGCAATTTTACAGACATTTTTAACGCCTTATGAAGTGCAGTTTCCCGTTTTAACAGACAAAGAAAAGCAATGGCATGCGTTTTTACAGAAAGAAACGACAAGTTTGCCAGTAACTAAATCATCTTTTCGTTTCGTTGCTTTTTCGTTTAAGCGCAATCAAATCAATCCGACCCAATTTAAAAATGCGATTTGTGAGCTTTTTGCTTATGAAGTTCCGATTTTATGGAAAAGCGAATATGAAGGAATTATTGTAGAAGAAATTGAAAATGAAGAAGAATGCACTTCTTATGAGCAAATTATTGATATTTTAATGAGTGATTTATATGTGAAAATTCAATTTCTCGTTGGTCCTTTTAATCATACAAAAAGCGATGCTCACTTGGCGCATCATTTTATCGAACAAGCTTCGTTGATTATTTTTGAACATTCGAATAAAAGTGTAATGACTTATATTGAAGCGGTCCCTTATTACTTAATTTACCATAATGATGCGAGTGACCGAAAAAATGTACAGGAAATGATGCTGCAAGAATTAACGGATGATGAAGAACTTTTAAAAATGATTGAAACATTTATTGACCAAAATTTAAACTTATCGGAAACGGCTAAAGTTCTTCATTTACATAGAAATAGTTTACAATATCGAATTGATCGTTTGTATGAGAAAGTTGGAATAGATATACGGAATTTCCATCATGCAATTGCTTTATATTTAAGTGGTTTAGTAAAAAGATGAGATTTCGAACAAATTGCACAAACGGAAAACTGAAATTTGTGCACATTTACCATTTCATTATTTCATGAAAGAAGATAAGCTATTTTATAAGAAATGAAAGCACTTACAATTTTCTGGGGGGAATATAAAATGGCTGGTCTTACATTAAAAGGAATTAAAAAAGTATATGATAAAGATGTTGTTGTCGTAAAAGATTTCAATTTAGAAATTCGAGATAAAGAGTTTCTAGTACTTGTCGGTCCATCAGGATGCGGGAAATCAACGACGTTAAGAATGATTGCGGGATTGGAAGAAATTACAGAAGGGGATTTATATATTGGCGAGAAACGAGTCAATGATGTTGCGCCAAAAGACCGAGATATTGCGATGGTATTCCAAAACTACGCATTATATCCACATATGAATGTTTACGATAATATGGCTTTCGGGTTAAAATTACGTAAATTCAAAAAGGATGAAATTAAAACGCGTGTCGATAACGCAGCGAAAATTTTAGGCTTAGAAGAAATGCTAGATCGTAAACCGAAAGCACTTTCTGGGGGGCAACGTCAACGTGTTGCTTTAGGTCGTGCAATCGTTCGAGATGCAGAAGTATTTTTAATGGATGAGCCTTTATCGAACTTAGATGCTAAATTACGTGTTCAAATGCGTGCGGAAATTCAAAAGTTACATAGCAGACTTCAAACGACAACAGTTTATGTAACGCATGACCAAACGGAAGCAATGACGATGGCAACACGTTTAGTTGTTATGAAAGACGGCATTATCCAACAAGTTGGGGAACCGAAAGAAGTTTATGAGTTTCCGAATAATGTGTTTGTCGGTGGATTTATCGGATCACCTGCTATGAACTTCTTTAACGGGCATTTACAAGATGGGAAGTTTATTGTGGGAGATAAAAGCTTTACAGTTCCTGAAGGAAAATATAAAGCGTTAAAAGACCAAGGATATGATGGGAAAGATATTATTATGGGGATTCGTCCTGAAGATATTCATGATGAGCCACTTGTTATTGAGTCTTCTCCAGAAACAACGATTGGCGCACCAATTGAAGTTGCAGAGTTAATGGGTGCAGAAATTATTCTTTACTCTAAGATTGACCAACAAGACTTTGTTGCTCGTGTTGATTCACGTTTCAATATTGAAGCAGGGCAAACAGTACAACTTGCATTCAATCTAAGTAAAGCACATTTCTTTGATGCAACTACGGAAGAACGAATTAAATAAAAGTACTTAAAAAGCCATTTAGAATGTCATATATTGACTTCTAGATGGCTTTTTACATCATTAGAGAATATAGAAGTTTTTTTGTATTCATGAATCAGCGCGTTGCGTTCATGTGCATTATTTGCGTTTCTTTTTCTTTTTCTTTTTCAAGACTAAGAAAACCCAGATAATAGATAAAATCGTAAGTGCCCCTGCCATATCAAGCATGACATCTTGTAAGGATGGTGTTCTCCCTCCTGTCAAAGATTGATGATATTCATCGCCAATTGCAATGAGTAAAGTCAGTAAAGCCGCAATGGTGAAACGAGAAGATTTCTTAGGTAATAAACTATAAATCGCAGCCGCAACAATGCCGAAAAAGAAAAAATGTCCACTTTTTCGAATTAAAAATTCTAAAAAGTAATAATAACCACGTTCTTCAACAGAAACAATCATGCCCCAATAAGGAATTTTAAAAATAGAAAGTGCATCTTCAAAAGGTTTATTTGGTAACCATTTTTCTAGCATAGGCACAATCGATTGTTGTTCATACGTTTGACCGGAAGAAATAAATAAAGCAACGAGTAGTAAAAGTAAAATGATTATTTTTTTCATAAGAAAATCGTATCATGAAAAAAATTGGTTGTATAGGTGGAAAAATCATAATTATTAGATTGAATTCGAAATAGGTGAATTAAGAAGAGAGGTATGCTAAAATTAACAGATAATAATGGTTATTTTTATATCAAAAGATATAGAAATAGTTATGGATAATGAAAGGATTTGAATAACATGGCAGAACAAAAATTCACAGTAATCGACGAGGCGGGTATTCACGCAAGACCAGCTTCAGTTTTAGTAAGCACAGCAAATAAATTCCAAGCGGATATCTTTTTAGGACATAACGGTAAAGATGTGAACTTAAAATCAATTTTAGGTGTAATGTCACTAGGAATTGGTGCAGGTGAAACATTTACAATTCGCGCGGAAGGGGCAGACGCGGACGACGCTCTTGTTGAGCTTGAAAAGACGTTGAAAAATGAAGGACTGGCTGAATAATGACATTACTTCAAGGAATTGCAGCATCAAGCGGTATTGCAATTGCTAAAGCATACTGTCTTGTAGAACCGGATTTATCATTCACGAAACAATCGATTGATAATACGGACGCAGAAATCACAAAGTTTGAAGCAGCAATTGCAAAGTCTGTTGAGGAATTAAAAGACATTCAAAAGATTGCTGAAAGAGAATTAGGCGCAGAAGAAGCGGCGATTTTTGATGCGCATATTTTAGTGTTAAACGATCCAGAATTAATTAATCCAATCAAGGATAATATTAATGCGGAGAAAGTAAATGCTGAGCATGCGTTAAAAGAAACAACTGATATGTTCATTGCGATGTTCGAAGGAATGGACAATGAGTATATGCAAGAACGTGCGGCAGACATTCGTGACGTTACGAAGCGAATTTTGTCACATTTACTCGGCGTAAAAGTGGTTAATCCAAGTACGATTTCAGAAGAAGTCATCGTCATCGCGGAAGACTTAACACCTTCTGATACAGCACAATTAAACCGTAAATATGTATTAGGATTTGCGACAGATATTGGCGGACGCACATCGCATTCGGCAATTATGGCGCGTTCACTAGAAATTCCAGCGATTGTTGGAACTGGTGAAGCAACGACTAAAATCCAAGATGGCGATCTTGTCATCGTTGACGGGTTGAATGGTCAATTGCATATTAATCCTTCAGCAGAACTGATTGCTGAATACGAAACGGCAGCAGAGAAGTATGAAGCGCAAAAAGCTGAATGGGCAAAACTCGTGAATGAGAAAACCCTTACAGCAGATGGCGAGCAAGTTGAACTAGCCGCAAATATTGGTACGCCGGAAGATTTAGAAGGTGTAATCAATAACGGCGGTGAAGCAATTGGGCTTTATCGTACTGAGTTCCTTTATATGGGACGCGATCAATTGCCAACTGAAGAAGAACAATTTGAAGCTTATAAAAAAGTATTAGAAGGTATGGAGGGTAAGCCAGTTGTCGTTCGAACACTCGATATTGGTGGAGATAAAGAACTTCCATACTTACAATTACCAGAAGAAATGAATCCATTTTTGGGATTCCGTGCAATTCGTCTATGTTTAGAAGAGCAAGAGATTTTCCGTACACAGCTACGTGCGTTACTTCGCGCAAGTACGTTTGGGGATTTGAAAATTATGTTCCCGATGATTGCGACATTAGGTGAATTCAGACAAGCAAAAGCGATTTTAGAAGAAGAAAAAGAAGCTTTAATCGCTGCAGGTGAAAAAGTTTCGGAAACAATTGAAGTCGGCATTATGGTTGAGATTCCTTCAACAGCTGTACAAGCAGATCAATTTGCGAAAGAAGTAGACTTTTTCAGTATCGGAACGAATGATTTAATTCAATATACGATGGCAGCAGACCGTATGAATGAACGTGTTTCTTATCTTTACCAACCGTATAATCCGGCAATTTTACGCCTTGTGAAGATGGTCATTGACGCTTCTCATCGTGAAGGAAAATGGACGGGCATGTGCGGAGAAATGGCTGGAGATGAAATTGCAATTCCGCTATTACTAGGTTTAGGATTGGATGAATTTTCGATGAGTGCAACGTCTATTTTAAAAGCACGCTCTCAAATTTTACAATTGAAGAAAAGCGATATGGTAAAACTTGCAGAAAGCGCGCTTGAAATGGGCACAGCAGAAGAAGTTATGGAAGCAGTTCAAAAAGCTTGCAAATAATTCAATCGTTTAAAACAGCATTTTCGAAACGTAAAATTTCGAAGTGCTGTTTTTTATATAAATGAAAATGGAGAAGATACTATGTCAAAAAAACTAATTATGTTTGATATTGATGGGACGCTTTTAGATCATGATCATAAAATTCCAGAATCGACAAAACAAGCGATTCAGCTTGTGCGAGAGGCAGGACATGAAGTGGCCATTGCGACGGGGCGAGCGCCTTATTATATTCGGGAGATTAGAAAAGCACTTGAAATTGATGCATTTGTTTGTTTTAACGGACAATACGTGGAGATAAATGATGAAGTGATTTATAAAAATCCGATGCAACCAGAATTATTAACGAATTTATTTTCCGATGCCGAAAAGAATATTCATCCCCTTGTCTATATGGGCGCAGAAGCAATGAGATCGACGGTGGAAAATAATGAGATTGTTGAAAGTTGCTTTGCCTCTTTAAAGATTGATATGGAAAATATTACGATGAACCCAGAGTATTTTAATGAAGTAGAAATTTATCAAACTTTATTATTTTGTGAAGCGCATGAGGAAGTAGCTTATCAGCAAGCGATGAAAAATTTAGATTTTATCCGTTGGCATAAACATTCAACCGATGTACTTCCTTTAGGCGGTTCAAAGGCAAAAGGAATTGAACAATTTATGATTCGTCAAGGATTTAAAAAAGAAGATGTTTATGCATTTGGCGATAATTTAAATGATATAGAAATGCTTCAATTTGTCGGACACGGTGTTGCGATGGGCAATGCACCTGACATTGTGAAAAAGTCCGCTAAATACGTTACAAAGGACGTTGGAGAAGACGGAATTGCATATGGTCTTGAACTAGTGGGACTACTATAATGAATAATAAAAGGGGGCTGGTGACTATCCAGCTCCCTAATTTTATTGGAAAATTAAAAAACGCTGTGTAGCAAGTCGTTCACGCACAGTAATTCCTGCCCAAGCCGCTAAAGCAGATTTTAAAATGCCGACAATGACGAAAGGTAAAAATCCTGATAAAAATGCAGCTGTCCAGCTTAAATCAACCACAACTTTTAGCCATACCGTTCCAATTGTTAAAGATAGAACAGTGCCGACTAAATTAGCAAAGAGTGCATTTTTAAACGTAAATCCTCTTTTTTCGAGTATAAAGCCAATAATAAAAGCCATTGGTAGAAAAGAAAATAAGAATCCTCCCGTAGGTCCAAATAAAATTCCAAGTCCCCCAGTCATTTGCGCATAGACGGGTAGACCGATTGCGCCCATCATTACATAAATAAAAACAGCTATTGTACCGTATTTAGCACCAAGTATCGTCGCAGCAAGACCAATTGCTAAGGTTTGTCCTGTAATTGGTACGAGCGGTAAAGGAATTGTCACTTGCGCTAGTACTGCGATAATCGCAGCGAAGAGAGCGATTGTCATCATGACGTTTAATTTTTTACTCATTTCATTCATGTTTCCCATCTCCTATTGAATAGAATTTTAAGATTATTGATTATCTTATATCTTTTTTAAAAATGTGTCAACCACTATTTGGAAATAGTTAACTCATTTTGTAGGAAGAAAGAGGCTGTCCAATAGCAGCGCTATGGACAGCCTTCAATAGATTGCTTTTTCTTATTATAGTGCTGTTTTCTCAAGTACCGTCTCTTTTTCTAGTTCTGTTTTCTTAAAAAGTGAACGATGCATGAGTTCGAGCTTTAGTAAACGGATAAAATGTGGATGTAAATTTAAGTTTACAGCTTGGCGATATGTTTCAATTAATAAATGATCAGGCATTTTTTTCACGAATAAACCTCCAGAAAATAATTGTAATGAATTTATTGAAAACAAGTATGTGATGCATTGAAAAGTCCGTGGCTTTATTTACTATTTTTAATTTACCAAAGAAACAAAGATGAAACAACTGTTCTGTTATCCACAATGAACGTGAATAAGTTGTGGTTAAATTGTTTATAACTAGAGCAATGCTTATGATTCATGTGTTTATAATGTGTGTAAAGTTATGAACAGTGTATGAATATTGCGAAAAATGTCGAAAGATTTTCTTGAAAATGATGCATATTAACGGATGGGTAAAGAATCTATTTGAGATGGCGTGCTGTTTTGGAAAATAGCTAATTTTGTCGAACGAATTATTTTAAATATTTAGATAATATGTTGAAAAATGCTGAAATAGGTTTATAGTTATATATAACAGGTGACAAATAGAAAAAAATGAAACTTTTGATTGATAACAGATGAATAAGGAGGAATGGCGTGTGGATGAAAATGTTCATATTATTTGGGGGAATTCTTCTTTTAGCAGAAATCGAGTTAACGTACTGAAAATGAACGGAATGACGAAGATTTATGTTTTAGATGAACAACAAAAAACATTTATTCAAGAAGAAAATGATGTGATCTATATCTCGAAGAAGTATGCACCTCTCTTAAAAAGGGACGAGCCTGGAAAAGTACACCATTTCTTTATGTATGTTTCACCCGATGAATATGAAAGTCGAGGGAAGAAAGGAAAGCTCGATTCAGAAGAGAATAGCTGAAAATACAAAAGGTTACTGACAAATAAATATGAATCATTTAATCGCTGACGGGAAAACGAAGAATTTTCCGTCGGTTTTTTTCTGCAACATATTCGAAGATGTATGCATTATGTTATAATGATGACTTAAAGAAAAGACTCAAATTGATTGAAGAGATAAAACTTAAAGGAGAACTTTATGAAAAAAATAGTGATATTCAGCAATATGTATCCATCAGAAAATCATCCTACATTTGGGATATTTGTTAAAAATCAAGTGGAACAATTGCGAAATGAAAAACTAAATATAGAAGTAATTGCGATTAACGAACCAGGGAAAGGAAAAGTATTAACACTAAAAAAATATCTTTCATGGTTTATGAAGTCGATGTTTTATTTATTGAAAAATAAAAAGAACATAGGATTAACACATGCGCATTACGCTTTCCCGACAGGGCTTTTATCATTGATTGGCAAAAAGCTTTTCAAGATCCCGTATGTGGTTACGATACATGGCGGAGATATTGATAAAATGCCAAGTAAACATCCAAAAATTAAACAAATGACTGCGAAAATTTTAAAGAATGCGGACCGAGTGATTGCCGTTGGAGAGCGTTTGAAACATAATATTGTCAATGATTTTCATATTCCAGAAAACCAAGTAGAAGTGTTAAGTATGGGTGTGGACACAGATGTTTTCACAAAGACTGAACAGTCGAAAGCTCGAGAATCATTAGGCTTAAATCATGAAGAAAAAATGATTTTATTTGTCGGAAATATCATTCGTGAAAAAGGGATCTCAGAGTTAATGCAAGCATTTGCAAGAATACAGGATGCGTTTCCTGAAAGTGCGCTCTATTTAATGGGAGCAGAGCGGAATGAGAATTTTAGTGAAGAGTTGCGAGCAATTGCGAAAAAGCATCAATTAACAAATATCCATTTTAAACAGCCTGTAGACCAAGAGGCGCTTGCGAAGTGGATGGCAGCGGCCGATTTACTAGCGCTCCCGTCTTATCATGAAGGATTTGGACTTGTAGCGTTGGAGGCGATGGCGACGGGTACAGCAGTTGTTGGAACGGATGTAGGTGGGTTGTCTTATTTATTGCAAGATGAGGCGGGGATTTTGGTACAGCCGAAAGATATCGATTCACTTGCAAATGGGCTAGAAAAAGGGTTGGTACATGAAGGGTTTTCGGAACAAAAAATGACGGAAATGGTGCAGAAACATTCAACAACGATGGTTATCCAAAAATTGCTAGCCACTTATCGGGATGTTGAACGCTAAGCAAATTAGAACAGGGGCATTTGAATGCAAAAGTTTATAAAAATTATTGGAACTGTCGCAGTCATTAATATTATTGCGCGGTTACTTGGATTTTTTAGGGACGTTATCATTGGATATCAATATGGAACAACGGATACGGCGAATGCGATTGTCGTTGCCTATACCTTGCCCAATTTTATTTACTTAGTATTAGGTGGGGCATTAACGACGGCTTTTATTTCTGTTTATCATTCGAGTGCACAAGATAAAGGTTTATTCGTCAGGCGTTCGTTTACTTCTGTACTTACGACGATTATTTTATTAACAGTGATGATTGTTTTATTTACAGATCCAATTTTACAGTTTTTCTTTAAAGATTTAGATGGGGAAAGTTGGCAGATGGTGCGTCAATTATTTTTATGGATGATGCCTTCGACCATTTTTCTCGTACTCGCTACGTGGATGAGTGGGTTATTAAATATTAATGGATTCTTTACATTGTCTAGTATTGCTGTTTTACTGTATAACTTGTTATTTTTAGTAATTGGTGTACTGTTTACAAGTTTAACAGGTCCGGTTTCTTACGGGATTGGTGCGTTTATTGCAGCAGTTGTGATGGGTGGCTTTTTGTATATAGGTGTACGAAGAACAAAACTCTATTCACTGAAGCCGATTTATTCATCTTCACCGGACGTAAAGCAAATGTGGCGTTTAGCGCTTCCGATTATATTCGGCGGGGCGACTTTACAATTTTATTTTATTATGCATCGTTTAGTAGCGGCAGGACTTGAATCAGGAGCAATTTCCGCAGTGAACTATGCGTCAAAATTAACGGGTTTTCCACAAGCTATTTTGATGACAGCTGTAACGACGGTCATTTATCCGCTTTTAAGTAAAAAGCAAGGTGAAGGCGATGAAAAAACGATTCGAAGTTTATATCGAAAAGGGATGCTATATTTAGTCGCCTTGCTCACACCTGCAACAATAATTGCTTATTTCTTTGCAGACCCATTATTTAGACTTGTTTTCGGTCATGGAAACTTCACAGAAGCATCCATTGCACTGACGGTACCGATTTTTAAAGTCTTTACGTTGTCTATGTTTTTCCTTGCTGCAAATACATATGTCACGAGATTTTATTATGCAAAAGGAAATTCACTAATCCCTGTAATTTTTAGTTTAGTGAATGTGTTTGCTGTAAATTTACTAGTAACTTACAGTTTGATCGATGAATTTGGCGCAACTGCTATTGCTTATGGAACGGTCATAAGTGCTGCGACAAATTTTATCATGCTAGCATGTTATGCAAGATGGAAATGGCGTTTGTAGAAAATATAAAAAGCGTCCGGAATTGTCTACTAAGACTTTCTGGACGCTTTTTGATTAGGGATTAAAAAAGTTTTCCTTACCTATTTGATCATAAAGACCGCTATTTTTTAATAGAGCCATTTTATTTTTCGGCAGATTTTTAATCACAATCCGGATATTTGCTTCTTCTGCATCTTTTATTAAATCAGCAAATACAGCTTCGCCCGTTGCATCGATGACGGAAAGATGTTCCATATCGATTAGGATACAGTCGACAGGATCTTTTAAAATAACTGGATAGGCATCTTCAAATATTTTAGCAGTACCAAAGAAAAGTGGACCGTCTAATTTATACTTTTTTAAAGATTGTTCATCGTCATTTCCAAACATGACAATTTCCACATCGGATAATTTATCGACATTCAAATGCAGTTTGTAAATCATCTTATGGATAAATGAAACAACTGCAACGAGTATCCCAACTTGTACCGCAATCGTTAAATTGACAAAAACAGTTAATAAAAAAGTTGTCAATAAAACGATAGAATCTCCGGTTCGAAGTAATAAAATTTGTGTGAAAGTTTTCTTTGCACTCATATTCCAAGCGACAAACATTAAAATCGGTGCCATCGCAGCGAGTGGAATATAAGATGCGTAAGGTGCGAGCACGAGTAAGAAAGCAAGAACTAAGAGACTTTGCACAATCCCAGAAACTGGACTTACCGCCCCTGAACGAATATTCGTTGCTGTTCTTGCAATTGCACCAGTTGCAGGAATCCCGCCAAAAAGTGGCGTTACGATATTGGCGACACCTTGCCCAAATAGTTCACGTTTGGAATTATGTTTTTCTGTCGTTCCTGCTTTCATACTATCTGCGACAACAGCGGACAGTAAAGATTCAATCGCACCTAAAGCGGCAATGATGAGTGCAGGTGTCCATAAGGTGACAATTTTGGATAAAGTAATTTCAGGAAAATGGAAAGTTGGCAATGTATTGGGAATCCCACCAAAAGCAGTCCCAATTGTTTCGACTTTTCCAGGAAAGAAAAGAATGGAAACAATTGTTGGAATGAGAAGTGCGAAAAGTAAAACGGGAATTCGAGGTGCGATTTTAGGTGCAATAAAAATAGTCAAAAGACCGATAAAGGCAATGAAAATACTAAATACATTGATCGTATGCATCTGCTTGAAAAGTTCAATTATATCTTCGTGAAAGAATTCTTTTTGTTCAAGCCCTGTTAGCCCTAAAAAATTACCCAATTGTCCCGCGAAAATAATGACAGCAATTCCAGTTGTAAATCCGATTGTTACTGACTTTGGAACAAAATGAATTAAATTACTGACGCCTATGAAACTCATAATGACAAGAAAAATTCCCGCGAGAAATCCTGCAATTAGTAATTCCTCATAGCCATACTGTAGAACGATTGCCAGTAAAATTGGAATAAACGCTCCTGTAGGTCCTGCGATTTGAAAACGAGAACCACCGAGAATGGCAACAAGAAATCCTGCAATAATCGTCGTATACAGTCCATATTCTGGCTTGACACCGGAAGCAATTGCGAAAGCCATCCCAAGCGGAATCGCCACAATCCCAACGGTAAGTCCAGCGATTAAATCTTTACGAAAACTTGAAAGACTATACTGTTGAAACCGATGATCTTTAAAAATTGTTTTCACCTCTTTATCCCGCATTAACAGGCAGTAAGACTCCCACTTCAAAATTTCAGCAAAATCGGTAAGGATAAGTAGGAGATCAACTGCCTGTAAAAGCCCGATTGGTTCAACTAACAATCAGTGAGAAGTACGCTCACTGATTGAAGTTTCACTTTATTATTAGATTATTCATATAATCTATTATAAGTGTAGCGAAAAAAGATTGTACCTGCAAGGTTTCGAGATGCGGGATTGAGTCAAGTTTTTGTGGGAATTAATTTTGAAAGGAAAATTCTTTTCTAA
>CANSAF010000044.1 GCA_947644645.1 uncultured Sporosarcina sp.
CTCTAACCGACAAAGATCAGCGAAATTTGCTTTATTTTATTTAATTAAAGCATTATCGGAATAAGTCGCTAACTAAAAATCGGATAACATAGAATGTGGAGCAACTAAAAGTTTATTTTGAACTGTTTTAGTTGCTTCATTCTATTATAACGAAAATTAAATTTTGGATAGAAAATGGGCGTGAAAACTTTGTTTTGCCCCTTTTTTAGCGATGAAAATTCCGTTATCTCATTCATTTCGAATAAACGTTCGCTTTTTTGTTGTATATTTGAATTAAACAAGGTATAATAAATCTATGATTAAAACGTATTTTGAGGAGGACTAAAATGAGCGATCGTAAAGCGGCTTTAGAAAAAGCGTTAAAAGATATTGAAAAACAGTTTGGTAAAGGTTCGGTTATGAAGTTAGGGGAACAGTCAGATAGAAAGATTTCAACAGTTTCAAGTGGTTCACTAAGTTTAGACATTGCATTAGGTGTGGGTGGCTATCCAAGAGGGCGTGTTGTTGAAATTTATGGTCCTGAAAGTTCAGGTAAAACGACAGTTGCACTCCATGCAATTGCAGCAGCACAGGCTAAAGGCGGGCAAGCGGCGTTTATTGACGCGGAGCACGCATTAGATCCTGAGTACGCTAAAAAACTAGGTGTAAATATTGACGAATTATTATTATCTCAACCAGATACGGGTGAGCAAGCACTTGAAATTTGTGAAGCATTAGTGCGCAGTGGTGCTATTGATATTGTTGTAGTTGACTCCGTTGCGGCACTTGTGCCAAAAGCAGAAATTGAAGGCGAGATGGGCGATTCACATGTTGGTTTACAAGCTCGTCTTATGTCACAAGCACTTCGTAAACTATCTGGTGCAATCAATAAGTCAAAAACGAATGCGATTTTCATCAACCAAATTCGTGAAAAAGTAGGCGTAATGTTTGGAAGTCCTGAAGTCACACCAGGAGGGCGTGCGCTTAAATTCTATGCATCTGTTAGAATCGATGTTCGCCGTGGTGAAGCAATTAAACAAGGAACGGATATCGTTGGAAATAAGACGCGTATTCGTATTGTGAAAAACAAAGTTGCACCGCCATTCCGTACAGCTGAAGTAGATATTATGTATGGTCAAGGAATTTCCCAAGAAGGAGAAATTGTTGACCTTGGTGCAGAAAAAGAAGTCATTCAAAAGAGTGGCGCATGGTATTCTTATGAAGGAGAAAGACTTGGTCAAGGACGTGAAAATGCGAAGCAATTTTTACTAGAAAATCCGGATATCAAGGAAGAAATTGACCAGAAAATTCGTGTTGCTTATGGTTTAGAAGGCGATGCTGAAATTATCGAAGGACATGATGTTGATGATAAAGCGGAAGAAGCAGAACTAGATCTACTTTTAAAAGAAGAAGAGTAAGAGGAGGCTGTTCGGAAGCAAGGCTACCGAGCGCCTGCGTTTGTATGGTGCGTTGTGGAAGTTGAATTCTTCGCACTCATTTACAACCAATTTGACATGAAAGCATTTTGAAAATCTTTGATTTTCAAAATGCTTTTTTAGAAAGAACTGTTAGAAAGAAAATAAATACCTTAATTCTCCTAGGATTTACTAGACAGGAGACAATCGCATCAAATCGGCATATAAACAACGCGGAGCGTGCAAAAAGTCGCGAACTCTTGACTTTCTGCATAGCTACTGTTTGTCAATCCTTGACATGTCATTTTTACATCGCTACAATTGAAAGTGTATTATTATATACTATAATGAATTGAAATTGGCAGTATATTGTAAGTTGATGTACGTGCCGACTGAAAATGAAAAGAAAAGCAGTAGGAGGTGACCAGGATGATAGAAATCATCATCTCCGTTTTGCTAGGTTTCATCGTCGGTGCCGTTGTACTCTATTTTGTTAATCGAAAAGTGAATGAATCAAAAGTGACAGGTGCCAAACACTCGGCAGAAGCGATTATTGAAGATGCAAATCGTGAAGCGGAGGCTATGAAAAGAGAGGCATTATTGGAAGCGAAAGATGAAACTCACGAATTGAGACTTGAAGCGGAAGCTGATATCCGTGAAAGAC
Organism: uncultured Sporosarcina sp.; assembly: GCA_947644645.1. Lineage (GTDB taxonomy): Bacteria > Bacillota > Bacilli > Bacillales_A > Planococcaceae > Sporosarcina. Next base: position 2,059 of record CANSAF010000044.1, read on the forward strand.
GGGCTGAGTTACAAAAGCAAGAAAACCGTCATTTGCAAAGAGAAGAAAATCTCGATCGCAAAGAAAATACGCTCAATAAAAGAGAAGCAAGCCTGGAACGCAAGGAAGAAGCGTATACTGGTAAACAACAGCATATTGAACGACTGGAACGCAAAGCGGAAGAACTCGTGAATACTCAACAGTCTGAACTCGAAAGAATTTCTGCACTTACGAGAGAAGAAGCAAAACAACTGATTTTATCAGAAGTCGAGCAAGAATTGGCGACAGATATTGCCGTTATGACGAAAGAGTCAGAGTTACAGGCAAAAGAAGAAGCCGATAAAAAAGCGAGAGAAATTCTTTCAATCGCAATGCAAAGATTCGCAGCGGACCATGTTGCTGAAACAACCGTATCGGTCGTAAACTTACCAAACGATGAAATGAAAGGTCGAATTATTGGTCGTGAAGGACGTAATATTCGAACGCTTGAAACATTAACGGGAATCGATTTAATTATCGATGATACACCTGAAGCAGTCGTCTTATCGGGCTTTGACCCAGTTAGACGTGAAACAGCGCGATTAGCACTGGAAAAACTTGTGCAAGATGGGCGGATTCACCCAGCTAGAATTGAAGAAATGGTCGATAAATCTCGACGTGAAGTGGACGAGCTTATTCGAGAAACTGGAGAGCAAACGACATTTGATATTGGGATTCATAATCTACATCCAGATCTTATTAAAATTCTTGGACGACTTCGTTTCCGTACAAGTTATGGACAAAACGTCTTAAAACATTCAACGGAAGTTGCTTATCTAACAGGACTTTTAGCTGCAGAACTTGGCGAAGATGTTACGTTAGCAAGAAGAGCCGGACTTTTACATGATATTGGGAAAGCAATTGACCATGAAGTAGAAGGCAGTCACGTTGAAATTGGTGTGGAACTTGCGACAAAGTATAAAGAACATCCTGTCGTCATTAACAGTATTGCATCGCATCATGGAGATACGGAAGCAACATCTGTTATTGCCGTCCTTGTAGCTGCGGCGGACGCATTATCTGCTGCAAGACCAGGTGCGCGAAGTGAAACGCTTGAAAATTATATTCGCAGATTGCAAAAACTGGAAGAAATTTCGGAATCATACGAAGGTGTTGAAAAGTCATATGCGATTCAAGCAGGCCGTGAAGTGCGTATTATCGTGCATCCGGACCAAATCGATGACATTACAGCACATCGACTCGCAAGAGATATTCGTAAGCGAATTGAAGAAGAATTAGATTATCCAGGACATATTAAAGTAACGGTGATTCGTGAAACACGTGCCGTTGATTATGCAAAATAATGAGATGGTGGAGCTGTCTAGAAAGTCGGAAATGTGACGATCTTTGACGCTCCCCGTTTTTTTGTTTTCGTCTCATAGTTTTAGTAGTATTTAAATAAAGGGCGTTATGAAATTTGAATTTTTCGAACGCATGATGATTAGAAAGAGGTAAACATATGAAAATTGTATTTATCGGAGATATTGTCGGTTCACCAGGGCGAGAAATGGTTGAACGCTATTTACCCCGTTTGAAAAAGAAATATTCACCAGATGTTGTCATTGCAAATGGTGAAAATGCAGCATCTGGAAGAGGGATTACGAAGCGGATTTTTGATGATTTACTGCGTAGTGGTGTAGATGTTGTGACGATGGGCAATCATACTTGGGATCAAAAAGAAATTTATGATTTTATCGATGAAACGGATTATTTAATTCGTCCTGCAAATTTTTCGGATGAAGCACCTGGAAAAGGAATGACTTCTGTTACGAAAAATGGTGTAACATTATCGGTTATTAATTTACATGGGAGAACATTTTTACCGCCCCATGAAGATCCATTTGCAAAAGCGACAGCGTTAATTGAAGAAGCAAAAGAAATTTCACCACTTGTTTTTGTCGATTTTCATGCGGAAGCAACAAGTGAGAAAATTGCAATGGGCTGGCATTTAAATGGGTTAGCATCAGCGGTCGTCGGAACACATACACATGTTCAAACATCCGATTCTCGTATTTTACCAGAAGGCGGCACTGCTTATATAACAGATGTTGGCATGACAGGTCCTTACGATGAGATTTTAGGGATGAAAAAAGAAGATGTTATTTATCGTTTCCAAACAAATTTACCTGTTCGTTTCGAAGTACCTAAAAATGGACGAGCACAGTTAAATGGCGTGTTCATTGAAGTTGATGATAAAACTGGACAAGCAACTCATATCGAAAGAATTATGATTAATGACGATCATCCATTTGAGATGTAAGACGTGTCTAAATTTTTCCTTCTCTTCATAAGATAGATTATGGACTAATCCGTTCCATAGATATCGGACAATAAGGAGGAAAATTGGTGAACCCATTGAAAGTATCGTCAGGCTCTAATCCAAATTCTGTTGCAGGTGCTCTTGTAGCGGTAATTCGCGAACAAGGTTACGCTGAAATGCAAGCAGTCGGTGCTGGCGCATTAAACCAAGCGATCAAAGCAATCGCAATTGCAAGAGGTTTTGTCGCACCGAGTGGATCGGATTTAACATGCGCACCCGCTTTCACAGATATTCAAATAAACGGGGAAGGGCGCACTGCATTAAAATTACTTGTTCGAAAACAAGTGAAAGGTTCTTAAAAGAAAAGCTGTCCCTAAAAGCCGAGTTCAGGCTTTTAGGGACGCTTTGCGTTTTGGCACGCCTGTTTAATCGAAAAAAATATTGGATAGCCCCGATGTGACAAAGATTCGACAATCCGGGTCACTTCTATTACAGTTAAGATGACTTTCATGTATAATATAGAGTAAGTACGGACAAATTCCCGAAAGAAAGTGGAAAGGGGAAACAATAGTAATGAATGAAGAACAACGTTTAGGCGCTGGTCAAGTAAAGCCAGCCGTCACCAATAAAGAAGAAAAAGATTATAGCCAATACTTCCAATCGGTTTATACGCCACCATCTTTGAAAGATGCGAGAAGACGTGGAGCAGAAGAAGTCTCTTATTTTGATGACTTTAAAATCGATGAACGTTTTGAAGGAATGGGCAATGAGCGTAAATTTTATATTCGTACATACGGCTGTCAAATGAACGAACATGACACAGAAGTAATGGCGGGTATTTTTACTGCACTTGGTTATGAAGCAACAGCGACTGTTGAAGATGCTGATGTCATTTTACTCAACACTTGTGCGATTCGTGAAAATGCGGAAAACAAAGTGTTTGGAGAACTGGGACATTTAAAAGCATTGAAACGCGAAAATCCAGAACTATTAATCGGTGTTTGTGGTTGTATGTCACAAGAAGAGTCAGTTGTGAATAAAATCCTTAAAACATATGACCAAGTAGATATGATTTTTGGGACACATAATATTCATCGCTTACCAAATATTTTACAAGACGCTTATTTATCAAAAGAAATGGTTATAGAAGTGTGGTCTAAAGAAGGCGACATTATCGAGAATCTACCGAAAGTGCGTCACGGAAATATTAAAGCATGGGTTAATATTATGTACGGATGCGATAAGTTCTGCACATACTGTATCGTACCGTATACGCGTGGGAAAGAACGTAGTCGTCGTCCTGAAGATGTCATTCAAGAAGTAAGACATTTAGCAGCGCAAGGTTATCAGGAGATTACATTACTCGGTCAAAACGTCAATGCGTATGGAAAAGACTTTGAGGATTTAAATTATCGTTTAGCTGATTTAATGGATGATCTGCGTAAAATTGATATTCCACGTGTTCGATTTACGACAAGTCACCCATGGGATTTTGAAGATGAATTGATCGAAGTGTTAGCTAAAGGCGGAAACTTAGTCGAACATATTCATTTACCGGTACAGTCTGGTTCTTCAAGCATTTTAAAAATCATGGGTAGAACGTATACACGTGAAAGCTATATCGAACTTGTACAAAAGATTAAAAAAGCAATTCCAGATGTTGCGCTAACAACAGATATTATCGTTGGCTTCCCAAATGAAACGGATGAACAATTCGAAGAAACAATGACATTATTCGAAGAGATGAAGTTTGAAATGGCATTTACGTATATTTATTCGCCAAGGGAAGGTACACCGGCAGCACGTATGAAAGATAATATTCCAATGGAAGTCAAAAAGGAACGCTTACAACGTCTAAATAAACTTGTGAATCATTACGCAGCAGAAGCAATGGCCAAGTATGCAGGCGAAGTTGTAGAAGTTTTAGTCGAAGGTGAAAGTAAAAAGAATGATGAAGTTCTTTCAGGTTATACACGTAAAAATAAACTTGTGAATTTCAAAGCGCCAAAATCAGTGATTGGCAAACGCGTTCTTGTGAAAGTAACAGACGCAAAAACATGGTCACTCGACGGTGAATTTTTACACGTCGTAGAGAAAGAAGAGGTCGTGAATTAAATGGAAAAGAAATATACAAAAGATGAGATTGTTACAAAGGCAAAAGAAATTGCACATATGATTGCGAACACAGAACAAGTGGATTTCTTTAAACGTGCAGAAGCACAAATTAATGAAAACCAAAAAGTACGTGAAAGCATTGCGAGTTTAAAATCTTTACAACAACAAGCTGTGAACTTCCAGCAATATGGAAAAGAACGTGCATTGAATATTATCGAAGGTAAAATTGCAGGCATCGAAGAAGAAATCGACGCGGTTCCAATTGTTCAAGAGTTCAAGCAATCACAAAGTGAAGTGAATGAACTTTTACAAATGGTATCGAATGCGATTGCAAACGGTGTAACGGACGAAATTATTAAATCAACAGATGGTGATTTACTACGCGGTGAAACAGGTTCTTATGTGAAAAACACAACATATGACCATCTTGAAGAAGAAAAAATATAAAGTGAAACTTCAATCAGTGGGGGTTTTCTTCATCCCCCACTGATTGTTAGTTGAACCAATCGGGCTTTTACGGACAGTTGATCTCCCACTTATTTTTAGCATTTTTGCTTAAATCTTGAAGTGGGAGTCTTACTGTCCGTTAATGCGGGATAAAAAATTCAGTCGGCGAGAAAATTTCTTGCCGATTTTTTTCACTTCTTGGGCTTCTGTCGCATATGATGGATTGAAGCGAATGAAGGAGGAAAAAACCTGAAAAATTTACGTCAAATTGTGACGAAGGCAGTTGTGGCTAAAGGAAAACAGCGGACAGAAACAAAAGAAACTTTATGTCCACCGAACAGACCGACGAGTATTCTAGGTTGCTGGGTTATTAACCATACACACCAAGCAAGAAAGTCAGGAAAGTACGTAGAAGTATCGGGGAAGTTTGATGTAAACGTTTGGTATTCGCATAGCAATCATTCAAAAACATCGGTCTTTACAGAAACAATTTCTTATAAAGACCGTATCAAATTGCATTACCGCGATGATCCAACATCCAGACATGAAGAAGTGATTGTTAATGTGATTCAACACCCGAATTGTACAGAAGCAACAATTTCAAAATGTGGTGAAAAATTTATTATTTGTGTAGAACGTGAATTAATTGCGGAAGTGATTGGTGAAACGAAAATTTGTGTCGCTGTACATCCTTGTAATTTTGAAGAAGAATGGCCAATCCGTGATGATGATCACCATCACCATCATTCAGGGCATCATGAACATAAAGGACATCATCATGAAGGGCCTGGATCAAATGATCAACACCATCACGGACATCATAAGGAATAATTTACTGAAGCCGGTTGACACCACCCCGGCTTTTTTTAAATGCGACAATCCATAATTATTGTTATAATGATTAATTGAAACGGGGATATTTAGATTTTTTTATCCTGCAAATGAATGACTTAAAAAAGTTTGATGAAAAACTGATTGACAGTAAGGGGCATATTTATGACAACTCATACACCTATGATGCAACAATATATGAAAATTAAAGAAAACCACAAAGATGCCTTTTTATTTTTTAGACTAGGCGATTTTTATGAATTATTTTTTGATGATGCAATTGAAGCATCGCAAATTTTAGAAATTACATTAACAGCAAGAGATTCTAGTAAAGGAGACGGCATTCCAATGTGTGGTGTGCCGTATCACTCCGCAGCAGGTTATATCGAAACACTTGTTGGACAAGGTCATAAAGTGGCAATTTGTGAGCAGACAGAAGATCCACGTGCCGCAAAAGGCATTGTCAAAAGAGAAGTTGTTCGGATTGTGACGCCTGGTACGATTACGGAAGGAAAAAATCTTGATACATTTGCCAATCATTTTATCGGTGCAGCCAATATGGCAGATGATACATATTATGGTTTAGCTTATCTGGATTTATCAACCGGTGAAGGAAAAGTTCAATATGTCGAAGGTGATGAAAGAACGTTAATTTCAGAAATTGAAGCGCTGGGTATTAAAGAAATTGTCGTTGATGAAGGGCTTCATCTCACATTAAACGACCGATTAACAAGTCGAGGCATTGCACTTTCGATTGAACAGTCTGATGAACAAATTGAAAAAAATGAAGATGTGCCAGAAAATGTTACGGAAGCTTGTAGCCGTTTGATATCTTATGTAAAACGGACACAAAAGACATCACTTGATCATTTACGTCCATTCGAATTCATTAGAAAAAATGCGAAATTATCAATCGATGCGAACTCTATGAGAAACTTGGAGCTCGTCCAATCAATTCGAACGGGAACGAAAGAAGGCACACTTTATTGGCTACTAGATGAAACGGTCACAGCTATGGGGGCAAGAAAACTAAAAATGTGGATTCATCAACCACTTGCCGATCAAAAAGCAATTGAACGCCGTTTGAGTATTGTCACAGATTTAGTTGACGCCTTCTTTTTAAGTGATGACTTAAAGCTCGCATTGAAGGAAGTTTATGACTTGGAACGTTTGGCGGGACGTATTTCCATGGGGTCGGCAAATGGACGTGATTTGGCACAATTAAGAAATTCACTAAGAAAAGTTCCAGGGATCAAAATGGCGCTAGAAAACTCGGACAAGCCATTATTAGAACAGTTTTCAAAACGAATCCAGCCATGTGATCATGTTCGTACATTATTAGAGGAATCTATCGCGGAAACACCACCCATGACTGTAAAAGAAGGTGGCGTCATTCAAGATGGTTTCCATCAGAAATTAGACGAATATCGTGATGCTTCTCGAAATGGAAAACAATGGTTATCTGAATTAGAACAAGTTGAACGTGAACAGACGGGCATTAAAAACTTGAAAATCGGGTATAATCGAGTATTCGGTTATTTTATCGAAGTGACAAAATCTAATATTCATTTAGCCGATTTAGAGCGCTATGAAAGAAAGCAAACATTGGCCAATGCAGAACGATATATTACAGCCGAATTAAAAGAAAAAGAAGCGTTAATTTTAAATGCGGAATCGGAAAGTTTAGAGTTGGAGTATCATTTGTTTACGGAAGTTCGCGAACAATTGAAACCCTTTATACGAGAAGTTCAACAATTGGCGGATGTATTAAGTGAATTAGACGTTTTACTTTCATTTGCACAAGTTGCGGATAAAAGAAATTATGTTAAACCTGTTTTTCATGAAGGAAAAGCATTGAATATAAAAAATGGTCGTCATCCAGTCGTTGAAAAAATGATGGATCATTCGTTATACGTTCCAAATAGTTGTGAGTTGGCAGAAGAGGCTAATATGCTGCTAATTACAGGACCCAATATGTCGGGTAAAAGTACATATATGCGCCAAGTAGCTTTAACAGTCGTAATGGCACAAATCGGTTGTTACGTTCCTTGTGATGAGGCAACACTACCTGTAATCGATCAAATCTTCACGAGAATTGGAGCTGCCGACGATGTTGCTTCAGGTCAAAGTACGTTTATGATGGAAATGATGGAATCCCAGTATGCGATTGTTAATGCAACGTCACGCAGTTTATTATTATTCGATGAAATTGGGCGCGGGACATCAACTTATGACGGGATGTCACTCGCACAAGCGATGATGGAATATATTCATGATGAAATTGGTGCGAATACTTTATTCTCCACACATTATCATGAATTAACGGCATTAGATGAACAGTTAGCGCGACTTCGAAATGTCCATGTGGCAGCGATGGAGCAAGACGGGAAAGTAGTTTTCTTGCATAAAGTGATGAAAGGCGCGGCAGATAAAAGTTACGGAATTTACGTTGCCGATTTAGCGGGATTACCGAAACCGCTGTTAGAACGTGCAAAAGCATTACTAGAAACATTTGAAGGGGAAGAGAAAACAGTAACACGCCCTTCAGCCGAACCTGAACAATTGGTCTTTTTTGAAGAAGTAGAAGAACCAAAAAGCCCAGCAATGACTGAAGGAGAACTTGCCATTTTAGACGATTTGAACCGTCAAAATGTATTAAATATGACACCGCTTCAAGCGATGCAATACATTAGTGATTTACAAGAAAAGCTTCGAAATGAGAAAAGGTGATAAACTTGAATATTATTCACGTAATGGACGAACCATTATCAAATAAAATTGCGGCGGGGGAAGTTGTTGAAAGACCCGCCTCAATTGTGAAAGAGCTTGTCGAAAATGCGATTGATGCGGACAGTACAGTGATTGAAATCGCACTTGAAGAAGCTGGACTCATGAAAATTCGGGTGACAGATAACGGAAAGGGAATGTCTGAACAAGATGCAGTTCGTGCGTTTGAACGGCATGCGACGAGTAAAATTTCAAATGAACATGATTTGTTTCGTATACGAACGCTTGGATTCCGCGGGGAGGCGCTGCCGAGTATTTCAGCAGTCGCCAAAATTGATTTATGGACGTCTGATGGAGAAAATCACGGAACGGCAGTGTCTATTGAAGGCGGAAAACTTATGAAACATGAAAAAGCTGCACTTCGTAAAGGAACAGATATTACCGTTGCCCAATTATTTTATAATACACCAGCCCGGTTGAAATATATGAAAACCATTCAAACGGAACTAGGCCATACAATTGGCCTTGTAAACCGCTTAGCATTAAGTCACCCGAAAATCGCTTTTAAATTAACCCACCATAGCCAAACGCTACTCCAAACAACAGGAAGTGGCGATCAACTGCGCGTTATTTCTGATATATATGGGATGAATATTGCAAGAAAAATGATCCCTTTTAAAGGTGAAAATGCCGATTATAAAATTCACGGCTATACGACACTCCCTGAAATGACACGTGCCTCGAAAAACTATATGACAACGATGGTGAATGGTCGATGGGTGCAAAGCTATGCCATTAACCGTGTCATTACGGATGCGTATCACACATTTTTACCAATTGGTCGCTATCCAATTGTGGTCATCAATGTAGAAGGAGACCCAATTTTAACGGATGTGAATGTGCACCCATCCAAACAGCAAATTCGGATGAGTAAAGAAGGCGAATTACTGACGTTAATTGGTGAAACGATGCAACAAGCTGTACGCGGAAACGTAAGAATTCCGGATGCGGTAAAAAAAGAAAAACCGAAACGCGCATCTGAACAAACTTCTTTATGGACGCCAGCACCGAAAGAAGTGACTGCCGAACCAGTTATGCCAGTATCAGGGGAATCTTCTTTTGCTACGATTGAAAAAGCGAAAGAACCCGATGAAACATTCCAAATAACAAGAGATGTAATGCCGTCATCTTATGATCCAGTGGTAGAGACTTCTCCCATTGAGGATGGTTGGGAAGTACAAGAGTCGCCGAGAGTTACGACGGAAGAGGAAATAGAAGAAACGACATCAGATACTACACAAGAAGAGCGTCAAGTCAATGATTTTCCAATGTTATTTCCAGTTGGACAAGTACATGGGACATATATTGTTGCCCAAAATGAAGACGGATTTTATATGATTGACCAACATGCGGCACAAGAACGTATTAAATATGAGTTTTTTAGAGATAAATTAAAAGAAGTTGAACATCGTGAAAGACAGCTCCTTTTACTGCCTTTACAATTTCATTATTCCAATGATGAAAAAATGAAAATTGAAGAACATAAAGCTGTTTTAGATGATGTGGGCATTTTTTTAGAAGAATTTGGTCCGACTTCTTATGTCGTTCGCGAGTTTCCAACATGGTTTCCTGAAGGGGAAGAAACCGAAATTATTGAAGAAATGATTGAACAAATTTTGCATAAGCGAAAAATTGATATTGGAAAAATTCGAGAAGAAGCAGCGATTATGATGAGCTGCAAACGTTCCATTAAAGCAAATCATTATTTAACACAGGAAGATATGGAAAGACTGTTAAAAGACTTAGCAAAAGCGGAAAACCCATATACTTGTCCGCATGGGCGACCTGTTTTAATTCATTTTACGACGTATGAAATTGAAAAAATGTTTAAAAGAGTGATGTAAAAAAGGGGGAAATCATTGTATGGAAGAATTCATGCATGAAATGTCCGACGGTGTAAAAGTTTATGTATCGGTTCGCCAGCCGACGGAAACGCCGGTTGGACATATTCATATTTTACATGGGATGGCGGAACATAGCGGCAGATATGATGAAGCAGCGGCGTTTTTTGTTCAAAAAGGGTATCTCGTGACAGCCCATGATCATCGGGGACATGGGAAAACATCAGCTGAAAACGGGATGAGAGGGCATTTTGGCGATGACGTCGGATTTGAGGTTGTCGTTTCCGATGTTTTTGAAGTTGTCTCTCATTTAAAAACTGTTTATCCGACAGAAAAGTTTATTTTAATGGGGCATAGTATGGGCTCGTTTATCGCAAGACGTTTTATTCAATTACACGGCGAAATGGTTGACCAAGTTGTTCTTTCTGGAACGGGAGATGACGGTGGCATTGCGCGATTTGGCGGAGTAGCACTTGGCCATGTTTTAGGGAAAAGAAATGGTTATCGTGAGCGAAATCCAATTTTAGATGCGCTTGTTTTTGGCGGCTTTAATCGTAGCGTCGAAAAACCGATGACGAAATTTGATTGGTTATCTAAAAATAATACGCATGTTTTTTCATATTTAAGCGATGAATATTGTGGGTTCGTGCCGACAACACAATTTTTCTTAGATTTATTTCAAGGTCTTGGGATTATTCACGACCCAAAAGAAGTTTCAAAAATACCAAAAATGCTACCGATTTTACTCTTTTCCGGCACAGAAGATCCAGTCGGAAATCACGGAAAAGCTTTATGGAAAGTAGCGAAACAATATGATGCTGCGGGAATCGATGATGTCACCGTTTTATTATTCGATGGGGGACGTCATGAATTATTAAATGATGCATCAAGACCCGAAGTGATTCAAGCAATATTAGAATGGATTGAAAAAAGATGATGAAACAATTGGATGTTTTAGCGATTGTTGGCCCGACTGCCTCGGGAAAAACAGCGCTTAGTGTAGAACTTGCGAAAAAGATTAACGGAGAAGTTATTAATGGAGACTCCACGCAAGTGTATAAAGGGTTTGATATTGGCACGGCAAAAATTACTGAAGAGGAAATGGACGGCGTACCGCATCATTTATTTGACATATTAGCACCTACAGAAAACTTTTCAGTCGCTGAATATCAAACGGCAGTGAGGGATTGTATCGAAGAAATTCGTTCGCGTGGAAAAGTTCCAATTATCGCAGGAGGAACAGGATTATACGTTCAATCAGTGCTCTATGATTTTCGTTTCACTGAAGAAGTGGCAGATCCTGAAATTCGCGCGCGCCTAGAAGCCGAACTAGAGACAAACGGTGCAGAAGCTTTATATCAAAAACTTATGCAATTAGATCCTATTGGGGCTGAAAAAATTCATCCGAATAACCATAGAAGAGTGATTCGTGCGCTCGAAATTATTGAAATTACAGGGGAAACGAAAGCAGAGCACGAACAAAATCAAGGCGATCAAGCACTTTATCATCATCTTATTTTTGGATTAGAGATGGATCGTGAAATCTTATATGATCGGATTAATCGAAGAACGGATTTAATGATGGAAGCCGGGTTTTTAGCGGAAGTTGAAGGACTGATGGCAGAAGGCTTAAAAGATACACCAGCGATGAAAGCAATTGGTTATCGTGAACTGCAACAATATATTGAAGGGCAGTTATCCTATGAAGGCGCGATTGAAGCGATTCAAAAAGGAACACGCAACTATGCCAAACGTCAAATGACTTATTTTAAGAATAAATTAGACATTCATTGGCTAAATGCGGAGCGCGGTACGGAAGAAAATTTGCAAGATATTTTAATAAAATTAAAGGATTTTCAACTTTAAAGTCGAATTGATTATAAGACGGCTAAAAGTAAAGAGAAAAAGGGGATGAATGGGGAATGGCGCAAAAAAATATGCAAGACGTCTTTTTAAATACATTAAGAAAAGACAATGTATTCGTCACAGTATTTTTAATGAACGGTTTCCAATTAAGGGGATTAATAAAATCATATGATAATTACACAGTTTTATTGGAAACGGAAGGCAAGCAGCAACTGATTTATAAACATGCAATTTCAACGTATGTTCCAGCAAAAAATATTGCGATGGATTTAGCTGAATAAACATGACCAAGCGTCTGGAAAGTTTCGAGGGAGACTTTCTAGACGTTTTTTGATGCATTGGCTTATCATTGACCATACAAGATAAACTGGTAAAATTGAAGATGGATTATACAAGAGAAAGAGGCAAAACAATGATGCATGTAGAAGAAAATATCGAATTGCTTAATAAAGCTGAAGCAATCGAAGAAACGATTCAACCATATTTTAAACAAATTGAACGCACAGCATTTATCAATCAAAAAAAAGTGCTTGCGGCATTTAGAAATAATCGTGTCAGTGATTTTCATTTAAAAGGCTCAACAGGTTATGGTTATGACGACGAGGGGCGTGATGTACTCGAACGCGTGTATGCGGAAACTTTCGGTGCGGAAAGCTGTATCGTTCGTAACCAAATTATTTCAGGAACACATGCTATTTCGATCAGTTTATTTGGTGTTCTTCGTCCTGGAGATGAACTTCTTTATATTACGGGTGAACCATATGATACGCTAGCGTCAATCGTTTCAGGCGGTGACAAAGATACAGGTTCATTGAAAGATTATAATATCTCTTATAAGCATATTGATTTACTCGATGATGGCAAAGTTGATTTTGCAGAAGTTGAGAAAAATATCCATGAGAAAACGAAAGTCGTGGCGATTCAGCGTTCAAGAGGCTATTCAGATCGTCCTTCCTTCAAAATTGAAGAAATTAAAGAGATGATTGAAAGAGTAAAACAAATTGCACCGGAAGTTATTATTTTCGTAGATAATTGTTATGGAGAGTTTTCTGAAGAACTCGAACCGACAAATGTAGGTGCAGATTTAATGGCTGGTTCACTCATTAAAAATCCAGGTGGCGGCCTAGTTCGAACAGGTGGTTATATTGCGGGAAGAACAGATCTCGTTGAACAATGTGCATACCGTATGACTTCTCCTGGACTTGGTGCAGAGGCGGGCGCATCTTTAGACACATTATTAGAAATGTATCAAGGCTTTTTCCTAGCACCGCATGTGGTCAGCCAAGCGATTAAAGGTGCAGTCTTCACGGCAGCCTTTTTAGAAAGTTATGGTTTAAACACATCGCCACATTATTCAGCTAAACGAACAGATTTAATTCAATCGGTATCATTTGAAAATGCAGATCAAATGATTTTATTTTGCCAAACGATTCAAGAAAACTCACCAATTGATGCACATTTCGCACCAATTCCATCCTATATGCCTGGCTACGAAGATGATGTCATTATGGCAGCAGGAACATTCATCCAAGGCTCTAGTATCGAATTAACGGCAGATGGCCCAATTCGTCCACCGTACACAGCTTATGTTCAGGGCGGTTTAACATACGAGCATGTGAAAGCAGCTGTTTTATCTTCAACAGAAAAATTAATGGAAAAAGGGTTAATTAAGTAAACATACCGCATGAAAATATGCGTATGTCCGCGCGAACAAGTCATTAAGAACTTGTAGGGATATATGTTTTGAGTTCGTTGCGGTTAAGTAAAAAGAGGCGTCTTGAAAAGTTGTGTTGACTTTTCAGGACGCCTTCTGTTTTGGTATGTGTGAAAATAATGTGTTCCTTTCCTTTCTAGGTTTTGTGTAAGGAAAGCTCAAAAAGCAACACAATTAATAAATTAAACGTATAGACGAACGGGAGGCGTCCAATCGCAAAGCGATGGACAGCCTCTTTACTGCATTGTCCGATAAACGCCAACAACTTTTCCTAAAATCGATACATTGTCCACGATAATTGGATCCATTGAAGCATTTTCAGGCTGTAATCTGAAATAATTTTTCTCTTTAAAGAAACGTTTAACAGTCGCTTCGTTTTCTTCTGTCATCGCAACGACAATTTCACCATTATCCGCTGTGTTTTTTTGTTTTACAACAACATAATCACCGTTTAAAATCCCAGCTTCAATCATACTTTCCCCGACAATTTCTAACATGAATAAATTGTCTTCACTCGTCCCGAAAGATTCTGGTAAAGGAAAATACTCTTCTACATTTTCAATCGCCGTAATGGGTTGACCTGCTGTCACTTTGCCAATTAACGGAACATGTAGGACGCCTGGTTTAATTGCTTCTAGTCCTTCTGGATCTAAAATTTCAATCGCACGCGGTTTCGTTGGGTCTCTACGAATATATCCTTTACTTTCTAAACGAGCTAAATGTCCATGCACAGTTGAACTGGAGGCAAGTCCGACAGCTGCTCCGATTTCTCTTACAGAAGGCGGATAACCTTTTTGCTTCACTTCGGATTTAATAAAATCCATAATAGCTTCTTGTCTTTTAGAAATTTTCTCCATTTTTCTTCACCTCTTTAATGTTTTTTTCACTTTCCTAGCAAAATAGCTGCTCGAACGTGAATTCTATCCTTGTGTTTAGTATAGCAGTAGTCGAATAAAAAAACAAACGCTAGTTCGAACAAGTAGTTGACAATTTAAAATGTTTATTTTATGATAAGAACACATATTCCGAACAGGTATTCCGAACGTAAATTCTTAAAGGGGGAAATTAACATGACTTTTATTAAAAATCATTCATACTTTCTAATGTCGTTGGTCTTATTGCTTTTCTTTTCATTTATGATTATCAAAAAAATGGAGCAAGAAATTGTCTACGAACAAATTATCGTTTCTGAAGGTGACACATTATGGGCGTACTCACAAGAATATGCGAACGGTATGCCAGTTGAAAAATGGATTGATGAAATGATTGCCATTAATCATTTATCATCGGATAAAATTCGAGCGGGAGAAAAATTGCAAATCCCTGTTTCGCCACAAAAAATACAGTATAATGATATCGCGACAAACTTGACGGAGGAACAAAATTGAAAGATGACAAATGCGTAATTTATTGCCGGGTGAGTACTGAAAAAGAAACACAAGTAGAATCATTAACGAGGCAACAAGAAGAACTAGAAAAAATGGCGGAAACGCTTCAGTTAACAGTAGCGGAAGTTTTTACCGATCAACATAGTGGATATAATATGGAACGAGATGGCTTATTGGATTTACTCGATTATGTCCAAAAAAATAAAATTTCCGCTGTTTTAATACAAGACGAAACGAGATTAGGGCGAGGAAATGCACGGATGGCAATTCTCCATCTATTATTAAAATCTGATGTAAAAGTGTATACCTATCATGATAATGGTCCAATCGCAATCAATGATATGGACACGATGTTGTTAGAAATTTTAGCGCTTGTCGAAGAATATCAGCGGAAATTACATAATGCAAAAATTAAACGTGGAATGAAAAGGGCTGTCGAAGCGGGATATCAGCCAGAAAAAAACTTGAAAAATCGCGGCAATCCAGAAGGAAGAGAACGAATAGAAGTGCCACTTAGTGAAATTATTTCATTGCGTGAAAAAGAACTAACTTTCGAAGAAATTACGGCTGTCTTAAAAGGACTTGGGCATGATATTAGTAAAGCAACAGTTCATAGACGTTATCAAGAATATTTACAAAGCGGGGAAAGCTGAATCGTTTGCACTTCCGCCGCTTTTTGTATATGTTTTAATTATGCATAAGCGATGGAGGAGAAATAATTATGTTATCAAAACAAAAAATTAAACGGATTAATGAACAATCTAAAAAATCTAAGACAACTGGACTTTCAATGGAAGAAGCGAAAGAGCAGACAAAATTACGTCAAGAATATTTAGCAACTTTCAGAGCAAGCATGCGTGAAACAATTGAAAATGTTCAAGTGATTGACCCAGAAGGTAATGACGTGACGCCTGAAAAAGTAAAGCAAGCGCAAAAACGTGGGTTAAAACAATAAATTTTCGCAAAAAAATTGTCTTTATGACAATGATTGTCTACACTATAGAAGTAACTAAATGTCTGAAAATGAAAGGGAGATCATCCATATGACTCAACAAATCGATCAACTAGCAATTAATACGATCCGTACACTTTCAATTGATGCAATTGAAAAAGCAAATTCTGGACACCCTGGTTTACCAATGGGCGCAGCGCCAATGGCTTATACATTATGGGCAAAACAAATGCACCATAACCCATCAAATCCAAAATGGTTTAACCGTGACCGTTTTGTTTTATCGGCGGGACATGGTTCAATGTTATTATACAGCCTGCTTCATTTATCAGGTTATAACTTACCAATGGAGCAAATTAAAAACTTTAGACAATGGGGTTCTGAAACACCGGGACATCCAGAATACGGCTATACAGACGGTGTAGAAGCGACGACAGGACCACTTGGACAAGGAATTGGTATGGCAGTTGGAATGGCAATGGCAGAAAAGCATTTAGCTGCGAAATACAATCAGCCGGGCTTTGATGTTGTTGACCACCATACATATGCTTTATGTGGTGATGGTGATTTAATGGAAGGTGTTGCTGCTGAAGCAATTTCAATGGCAGGACATTTACAATTAAATAAACTGATTGTACTTTACGATAGCAATGATATTTCTTTAGATGGCGATTTAGACATGTCATTTACAGAAAATATTCAAAAGAGATTCGAATCATACGGCTGGAACTACATCCGTGTTGAAGATGGTAATAATGTTGGTTTAATTTCTAAAGCGATTGAAGATGCAAAAGGAAATACAGGCGGACCAACAATGATTGAAATTAAAACAGTCATTGGTTACGGTTCACCAAACAAATCAGGAAAATCAGCTTCACACGGTGCACCACTTGGCGAATCTGAAATGAAATTAACAAAAGAATATTATGACTGGACTTTTGAGGAAGATTTCTTTGTTCCGGAAGAAGTTTATGAAGCATTTAAAGAAGCGACAAATAAATTAGGTGTTGAAAAAGAACAAGCTTGGAATGAGTTATTTGAAGGTTATCAGGCAGAACATGCGGAACTTGCACAAGAATTATTAGATGCAATTGACCGTAAGCTACCAGAAAACTTTGAGGACACATTACCGAAATATGAAGTAGGTACTTCACTTGCAACACGTGCTGCTTCAGGCGATGCAATTAATGCGATTGCGGAAGTTGTTCCGGCATTATTCGGTGGTAGTGCGGATTTAGCGGGTTCAAATAACACGACTATTAAAGGTTCAGAAGCATTTTTACCGGGCGATTACTCAGGCCGTAATATTTGGTTTGGTGTACGTGAATTTGCGATGGGTACAGCATTAAATGGTATGGCATTACATGGTGGTTTACATGTTTACGGCGGTACGTTCTTCGTATTTAGTGACTATGTACGTCCAGCAATTCGTTTATCAGCATTAATGGGTATGCCTGTTACTTACGTCTTCACACATGACAGTGTAGCTGTTGGGGAAGATGGTCCAACGCATGAGCCAGTTGAACATTTAGCAGCGCTTCGTGCAATGCCTGGTTTATCAGTTATTCGTCCAGCAGACGCAAATGAAACAGCAGCAGCTTGGAACATGGCAGTAAGCTCTGAAAAGACACCAACTGCACTTGTTTTATCTCGTCAAAACTTAGACATTTTACCAACATCTAAAGAGAAAGCCTTAGAAGGTGTTGCGAAAGGTGCTTATGTCGTTTCTCCAGCAGACAAAGAACAAGCAGATGCTATTTTAATTGCAACAGGTTCAGAAGTGAATCTAGCAGTGAATGCACAAGCAGCACTTAAAGAAGCTGGTATTGATGCATCAGTTGTTTCGATGCCATCATGGGATCTATTTGAAAAACAAGACCAAGCATATAAAGATAGCGTATTACCAAAAGACGTGAAAAAACGTCTAGGTATTGAAATGGGTGCGTCTTTAGGTTGGCATAAATATGTAGGTGACGAAGGTGATGTACTTGCAATCGATACATTCGGCGCAAGTGCACCAGGAAACATCGTTATTGAAAAATATGGCTTTACAGTAGACAATGTTGTTGCGAAAGTGAAAGCATTGATCGAAGCATAATTCCAAAATCTTCCACATGTCCCAAAAGACGTGTGGAAGATTTTTTAAATTATTGAGTTTTGTTCTAATATTCCTTTTTAGCATCCCGCTGATTTCCGTTACGAGCGGACGCTTTCCGCGGGCACGGCTTCAGTCTCCTCGTCACTACGTTCCTGCGGGGTCTTCAGCTCGCGCTGTTCCCGCAGGAGTCGCCGCTCTTCACTTCAATCAGCTAGAGAATCCGTAAAAATATAAATTCGATATGCATAGTAAGTTTAATGAATTTAAGTAATCAGAATGTCGAAAGCTTGAATAATATTGTTTCGTAGAAATGAATGCACCATAATTAGATATAGGGCATGTATAATTTAACCATACAATATGATATGATTTAGGTAATAAGCCTTTGTATATAAAGAAAAAACAACAAATTGAGGTGAATATTATTGAGGAGTAATTTTAATATATTCGTTGATGATTGGGAGTTTCTTGGTACTTTAGGGAAAAGTGCGGAACAGCATGTCTATCGTGATCCAAATGCAGCAATCGCAAAAACACGTGCTTTTGCAGAAAAATTAACCGATGTAGTATTCGAGTTAGAGTCGATTTCACCATTGAATATAGACAGTCAAGTAAACAAACTCCGAGTATTGTATTCTGAAGACGTACTTTCCGAGGAGATTGTTGAGATTTTTCATAATATCCGTAAAACAGGGAATAAGGCGTCACATGATGGGAGTTATGGAACCACAACTGAAGCGATTGAGATAATTAGACTAGCCTTTTACATTAGTTGTTGGTTTATGGAAGTTTACGTTTCATATTCATTTGAAGCACCTACATTTATTCAACCACCTGATAAGGATAAAGAAAAGGATTCGAGAATTCAAGAGCTTGAAAAGAAACTATTGCTACAAGAGGAACAGCGCGAACAACAGGCTGAAAAAATCCAATACTATGCCAAGCAATTACAAAACAGTAAGGGGGAAAGACGAAAGAAAACAAAGGGGTACGTACAAGCACATCCTCTTGATGAAAAGCAAACTAGACGTATAATTGATGGGCAATTAAGAGATGCGGGGTGGGAAGTAGATTCAGCAACAATTAGGTATTCTAAAGGAACACGCCCTGAAAAAAATAGAATGTTAGCAATTGCCGAATGGAAATGTGGGAATGGAAGTGCCGATTATGCGTTATTCCATGGTTTGGATCTAGTAGGAATTATTGAAGCTAAGCAATTTGATAAGGATATATCTAGTGATTTGCAACAAGCAATGAACTATGCACGCGAAGTTGAACAAATACCTGGTATGAATATACTCCAAGCATCTGGAAGATACAAAGTTCCGTTTATTTATGCTACAAACGGTAGGCCTTATTTAAAACAGATGGCTGAGAAGTCTGGTATATGGTTTTGGGATGCGCGTACACCGCAAAAACCTGCATATGCATTGGAAAGTTGGCATTCTCCAGAGGATTTAAAAAGAAAACTTGAAGTTGATGAACAACAATCTAAAGAAAAACTAGAAACAGAAGCATATCCAGATTTTGCGGCACGTCATTATCAAGTTAAAGCGATTAAAGCAGTAGAACAAGCATTGGAGGAGAATAAGCGTCGGATGCTACTTGCTATGGCTACTGGTACGGGGAAAACGCGTACAGCTCTTGCGATTATGTATCGATTATTGAATACGAAGCGGGTACGTCGAATATTATTTTTAGTTGATAGAAATTCATTAGGTGTCCAAACTGCGGATGCATTAAAGGATACTAAAATCGATAACTTGTCATTTTCCGATATTTATGACGTGAAAGAAGTCGGAGATATGCTCCCAGAGAATAGTACTAAAATCCAAATTTCAACTGTTCAAGGCATGGTTCACCGTTTATTCCACCAAGAAAAAGATGAAAACATACCAACAGTTGGCATGTATGATTTTATTATTGTTGATGAAGCGCATAGGGGCTATACGGAAGATCGTGAAATGAGTGAAGAAGAATTATTATTCGCGGATCAAGCGGACTACATAAGTCAGTATCGACGTGTAATTGATTATTTTGATGCGGTTATACTTGGCTTAACAGCCACTCCAGCACTTCACACTTCAAATATATTTGGTCAACCCATATATACTTATACGTATAAAGAAGCAGTAATAGACGGTTATCTCGTTGACCATGAACCACCTATTAAATTTGAAACTGAGTTAACTAAAAATGGCATTACATTTGTAAAAGATGAACAAATCAGTTTTTGGGATGACGAAATGAAAGAGATTAACAAGGCAGAATTGGAAGATGATCTGAAATTTGATGTAGAATCCTTTAATAAAAAAGTTATTTCAGATTCTTATAATCGTGTTATTTTAGAAGAAGTTGCCCGTCAAATTGATCCAAATGAACCTGAAAAAACACTGATTTTCGCTGTTGATAATGAACATGCAGATAAAATTGTAACGATGCTAAATAATATTTATTATGAAAATGGTGTAGAAATAGCGGAAGATACAATACTTAAAATCACGGGTACGGTCAAAGACACAAATACAGCTATTAAACGATTTAAAAATGAGAAGAATCCAAATATTGTTGTCACAGTTGATCTACTAACTACAGGGATAGATGTCCCTGAAATTTGTAACTTAGTGTTTATGCGTAGAATCCGTTCTCGAATACTGTATGATCGAATGCTTGGCCGTGCGACAAGGCTTTGTCCTGAAATTGGCAAGGAATCATTTCGAATTTTTGATGCAGTCCATTTATATGATCAACTCCAAAAAGTATCAGATATGAAGCCGGTTGTCAGACAGCCAAACCTTCAAATTACTGACGTTTTAGAAAAAGTAATAGATTCAATTTCTACAGAGGACTTCAAATTTCATAAGACTGAATTAATTGCTAAATTACAAAGAAAAAAACAAAGGCTAACGGCGGAGCAATCGGAGGAACTTTGTGAACTAAATAATATAAACTCGCTGGATGAGTGGATTCAAGAAATGAAAGATTATAATCAAGCCGATTTTCAGCGAGAATTTGAGAATATTTCCCGTTTGGAAGGGGTACGAACTCAAATATATCAGAAAGTCATTTCAAATCATGCTGATCGTTTATTGGAAGTTACAAGGGGATATGGTGAAGGTAATAAAAAACCTGAAGATTACTTAAATGGATTTAATGATTTTATTAAAGAGAATATAAATCTGATCCCTGCACTTCAAGTAGTTGTGACGAGGCCAAAGGATTTAACACGCGATGATTTACGGCAAATCTTAGTCGAATTAAAAAAGAAGAACTATGATGAAACAGCTTTACAACTTGCTTGGAAGACAGAAAAAAATGAAGTGATTGCAGCAAATATTATTAGCTTTATTCGCCAGGCAGCATTGGGAAGCCCGCTTATTGATCATGAAACACGCATAAAACAAGCGATGGATAAAGTCTATGCGATGGCAGATTGGACAAAGCCTCAAGAACGATGGCTAGAACGAATTGGTAAACAATTATTAATTACACCGGTTCTCGGTCCAACTGCTAAACAGGCTTTTAATGATATTGAAGTATTCAAGCAAAATGGTGGTTATAAAAATTTACAACGTGTTTTTGGAGAGAAAATAGATGAAGTTGTTGAAACTATAAATGAAACCTTATATGCATAGTTACAATATCCTTCTCTTTAACTTCCGATAGTAAACGCCTATCGGAAGTTATGCTATAATTAAAAGTGGCGCATTATGCGAAAGCATTGCGTATAACTTATATTGAAGGAGATTAAATGCATTGACGAACAACGAGATTGTACAGAAATTATGGAGAATGGCAGATATTTTACGTGATGATGGTATCAGTTACCAAAACTATGTAACGGAATTAACTTATATTTTATTTTTAAAGATGATGAAAGAACAAGATACTGAAGCATCTATTCCAGAAGGA
>CANSAF010000045.1 GCA_947644645.1 uncultured Sporosarcina sp.
GAAAAGAATTTTCCTTTCAAAATTAATTCCCACAAAAACTTGACTCAATCAAATCATCAACGTGCAAGCGCGAGCTATCGAAATGGACTATAATGGAAGGAACAAGAATGGGGGATGAATTAATGTTGACAACAAAAGAGTTTTTGGAGATGTACGTCTGTAAAGCGGGTGAAACAATACTGCGTATCAATGACAATGAATGGGAAATTCAAAAACATACAGTCCGAACATTTAAAACTTTGGGAAATATTTTTGCGGTTGAACAGTTTGACATTCATCCTGATGAATCCATTCTAAAATTGAAATTAACACCAAAATCACGTAGACAAACATTAAAAATTTCCGAAACACTCATTCAAAAAGGATTGGAAAAAGGTTGGTTAATTGAAGAAGTGCGTTTTAAAAAGGATGGACGAACGGCGGAATCATCGGTTTATCGAATGGGTCCGGGGTTATTTCATTACGAGCAAAATAAATTACAGAAGAGTCAAAAAGAAGAAGCGGCATTAAAAGAACAACTAAACGAAGAGATTGAGCGATTAGCGAATATTTTACCTGACGCTTTTATAAAATGTGCGCGAGCCTTTCAAGCAGAATCGATTGATCAAGAAGGTTGGGGGAAAGAAAGAGTCCGGAAGTTTACTCATTTTCTCATCGCTTTTTTGCGATTACGTGCACAGAAAAATCGGATGGATTATAAAGAAATTGGGGCAACTTATTATCGGGAAATTGGTGGCTCGAAAGCATTTGATGCGTACCGGGAACCGTTTATTCGAAGGTTAGAAAAATGGAATGGCACGCCAGTTCAGGAGCTTGGGATTACGAGTTTAGGTTTTATTACCCCCGTTCATTTTACAGGAGAATTAACCGGGCAGTATTCTCGGTATTTGATTGGGGCTGTACATACCACAAATGATATTGCGGTAGCAAAGGATCATTATCAGACGAACGCGAAAACTTTATGGCTCGTTGAAAATCGCGCTATTTTAACGAGAATGGCGACGGAAGAAGATTTTTTAGCGGAAACAGGTTCTTTTATCCTTGGCGTTGACGGCCAAATTGGTGGCGCACATCGTAAATTGATTCAGCAACTATGTGCGAACAGTTCAATTGAAAAAGTCATGATTTGGGTGGATTATGATCGTTCAGGGAGTGTCATTGCAAAAGATTTAGTCCGATTAATTGGTGCGCTTCCTTATCGATTAATTGGCCACGAAGAAAATGTCTTTACGACAATAGAAGCCTATGAAAACTGGGTACATTCAATTTCTGATGCGGAACAAGAAATGACGTTGGGAGGTGCGAGAAATTGGAGAAAATGGATTCAGCTATAATTTCAATTTTTAAAGCGACGGAAGAACAACCTGAAGTGACCAGAGCGATGCGCGATATGATTTCATTGGCAGGTGTTATGAAGGAACTTTCAACGGCAGCAGTCTTTGATAAACCACTTGAAATGCTGCGGTTTTTACGTGTTATTGAATTAATACAAGAAGAATCCTTTGGACTAGCCGATCCAATTGATAGTACAGAAACTTTATATTATCGCTATAAAGCTCGCTATCCACAGGGGGAGTTGCCGACGAAAGAGCGCGTCAATCAGATGGTAACCATTTTGATGAAAAATAACTGGGTGAGTAAACAAGCCAATCAAATAAAAATGATGAGTGTTGGGAAACGTATGATGGATGCGATTACGAGACTGGCAAATGATTCGCTCGCTTATTATTTAGAAGATGAAATTGGACGTTCTTTATTTCAAGCGCGTCGAGATGCTGAAATTAGCGAAGCTTATGATGATAAAGGAATTTCGGGTGGGAATCGAATCGCGAGTTTAATTCGAAATGTGAAAAATGCAATTGAAATATTGAGAGAACGAGAATTGGAATTATTGGCTGATCGCAATGCATTGCCACAACTAGAGTCTATTAATCATTTAATGAAAGAATTGGAAAAGAAATTAGATGAAAGAATTCGTAAGTTTGAAACGGTTGAAGATAGCCTTGTATTAAGTCAACTTATGCAGGAAGGGACGGGGGCATTGATTGAAGGGGCGAATTTATCCATCGGAATGATCAATAAATATAGCCAATTTATCGCTGTGCAACAAACTTTATTGGAAACAGTCATTTCACCTGAAAAAGTTCGCATGTATATTACGAAAATGTTTAATCCCCCATTAGAGTCTGAAATTCCAAATGCCCACCAATTATTCAGTTTTATGGAGCAAGGGCAATATGAAGAGGAGGCATTGGATGGCATTTGGATTCCAGTAAAGTATGCGCGCCCACTTTCTTATGAGAGCATCGAAAAAGGTCTGGATTTTTTAGAGAACTATGAACCTAGTGTCGCAGAATTGGAAGAAGTCGCACCGACAGAATTTACCGAAAATATCATGGAAGCTGCTTCACTAGAGGAAATAATAGACGAGGCTCAGTGGTTGCTCACGAAAGCAAGTATTGATACAGATAAAATTGAAGCGTATTTAACTGAACGAGATGAAGCGGAATTGGAAGAGACGATGATTGAGACGAGTTCAGACGAATGGAGCGATGCGATTCGTCAATTATTAGGTGTGGCGGCACTGGAAGGGAATAAAAAAGTAGTCGTCCAACCGAAAGAAAATGTTGAAAAATATGAGAAAGAATGGGAGTGGATTCGAGATGACGACGGAAAATCCAGCATACGAAGAAGAAAGTGAAACATTATCGTTAAATAGTTTACAAATCTTAAAAAGTGTTTTAACGAATCGAGAAGAGCAAGCCTTTATGTCAATTTTATTTTCTTCGAGCGCAACGATTAGGTCCAGTAATTTTGGATTGCCGCGGAAGGAAGTTGAAAAACTATTGAATGCTGCTGGGGATGATGCGTATTTTGAGTCATTTTTAGCCCGTGTCAATCAAGCCGTCGGACGCTATTATCGGCTTATTTATGATGCAGAACGTGATCAAGTAATTGCCATGTTAAGAGTGCCAGCCCGTTCTGCAAAAGAAACATTATCATCAGAAGCCCTTGCTGTATTATTGTTTATGTTTTATCAACAAGAAGTTTTGAAACATGAATATACATTATTGAATCAATTATTGGAAGCTTTTGGGCATGAGGTGATGAAAGGAGGACGTCGCATTCAACTTGCCATTGATACATTGAAAAAGATTGGTGCTGTAGAAGTCGACGAACATCCAGATAAAGAAACGTCCTATCGATTGACAGCGATTGGTGTAAATATGTTTTCAGATTCGTTTTTGCGTAGAATGGTTGAATTTAGTCACTCCAATCAGCTCTCAAAAGAAGATGTGATGAAATTTTTCAATCGTTATAATTTGTATGAGCAGGAGGGATTGGTTTGATTCCGACGCGTTTACGATTTTCCGGCATTCGAGATTATGAAGCGACTGAGATGAAATTAGGCGAGGTGGGTGAACATATTTTAATCACGGGACCCAATGGTGCTGGAAAATCGACGTTATCTTTTTGTATGGGGGCTGTTTTACGTTCAAGCAAAGTGGAGATTGAAGGATTAAAATCTCAAAATTTACGTGAAGATGAAACATGGCGAGCGAGCATTCATCTATTATTTAAAAATGAAGGCTTGTCTCGAGTCGATGCGCCTTTGTATATCGAGTTTCGATTGAATTGCGAACAACTACCGAGTCAGCCGATTAAATTGCAATATGAAATTTATGATGGTGATGAATCTGATGATTTAACATTGAAACAAACGTATCGTTCCGGAGATGCGAAGCAAAATAATTTTGGCGCTTATCGGCGTGAATTGCAAATGAAATATAAAGTGCATCCCGATTTGTTTTATTTAATATGGTATCAGCAGGAAGTCAATCAGTTTTCTGTCATGAGTCCAGAAGAGCGTTTTCGAGTGTTTAGTGAAATGCATCGAATCGACCATATGCAAAAAGAATGGGAAATTAGTTTGGAAGCTGTGAAAGAAGCGACCATTGCATTTAATGAAGCAACAATCCATCAAAAACATGAAGAACATAAGTTAAATACTGCAAGAAATGAAAAGAATCGCTTTGAAGACAATCGAAAAAGACTTGAAGAAAATGGTTATCTGTACGCAATCACGACAAATCAATTGAAAACCCAAGCTGAAAAGAAAAGGATCGATATTGACCGATTGATAGAAGAATTTCGAATGGATATCGATGATTTAATAGATGAAGAACAAGAAGCACTCCTCAAACAAGCGTCGGCGATGAAAAAAGAAAAAGAGTTAAAAGATGAAACGATAGATCATGAGAAGAAAAAAGAGAATACTCAGGAACGATTAAAAAAACAAAATGAAAAGAATGTTGAATTAACCGAAGAAATCGATCATTTAGAAGCAATGTTAAGTGATTTACAAGATGCTTATACGAAACTACTCTACTCGGAAGAAGAGACCATTGCACAATTGGAAAAAGCAGAAGCAGCGGTTGCCACGCTTGCTGAAAAAGAAACGATTGTGAAAGAAAAATCGCTTCGCAATGAAGAAGACATCGAAAAAAATCAACGAGAAGCTGCAGCTATTCAAGTCGAAATTGAACAATGGCAAAATCAAAGTAAAGATGCCGAAGATTTATTGAAAAAATATTCCTCCAGTTATAAATTAAAAATAAAAGTTGAGGAATTATATAAACAAGTACAAGCAAAGCAATTGTTAAGAGATCAGCTTGAAGGAAAGTACGCGCTCATTCAAGAAGAATTAGCCATGTTGGAAAAAAATGAAATTGAATCGCCTAGACAACGCGAAGCGCTTCGCTATTTAAAACAGCAAAATTTAAAAGGGTATACTTTACGTCATTTTGTGAAGTTAATGGATGAAGTGCCAATTGAAAAAGAACGTTTTATGGATTCGATTAAGTATACGATTTTTTATGACGGGAAAAATTGTAAACCTTTGAATGATTTATATCATGTTTCATTGAAAAGTATTATTCCGACGCGTTCTGTTACGTCTTTACCGGAATATGGTTTAACGATGCGCAGTGATTTATCAATTGATGAGCAAAATGATGCAGCACGTGTATTATGGTGGATTGAACAGTTTTTCTTAAAAGAAATGCCTTATTTAGAAGAGGGAAAACTCATAGATATACGCGGCGTTCGAGGGGCGCAGGAACAAGAAACTTTTATTTTAAGCAGAAAGGCATTGGCTGCTAGAAAAGAAATGTTAGAAAATGATGCGCGAATAATTTTAGAAGATATCGATCGACTCAATCAAGAAATTAAAGACCAAAATGAACAGTATCGTCTGTGGAATGCTGATGTTCATAAAGTTGAAGAAGCGGAAGCGTTTCTGTCTAAAAGAAGTGAGCAGCAATACCGGTTAAAACAAGTTAAGAAAATTGAACAACATTTACTAGATTTGCAAGGCATTAAACGAGAATTGGAAGAGGAAGGACAAGCCATTTGGAAAGAGAAGTTTGAGAAAAACCAAGAAATTTCCGAAAGGCAAGATGATTTAAAGATTTATGAGCAATTTGGTCAGCAATCTGAAAAGATTAACAAACTCCGACGATTAACCGACGAACAGAAAACTGTAAAACAAGACTTGACGATGTTAAGAAGAACGGCAAATACTTTTGAAAATCAACTGGATGAACTTCATAAAGAAACGCGTGAACATCAACGTTTTTTGGAGCATTTAGCAGATGAATTGAAGCGGATTGGCGATGAAAAGAACCGCTGCGAAGCGAATATAGAAAAATATACAGAACAGTATATTGTAACTAAAAAAGTGCAAGAAGATTATAGCGAAGAATTAGAGACGCTGACACAATTAATCCCAGAGCTTGTTAAAAAGGCTTTAGCAGATGAACCCGAAAATACTTCCCAATATGATTTACAATACAATCAAAACAAAGCGAAGGCTGGATTTGAACTTGCGCGAAAAGAACAAGGCATTGACCCGAATGCTGTACAAAACTATTTAACATTAAAGAATGAAGTGCAGCGTAAAAAAGAAGATTTACATGCGCTGAAAAATTTATTGGAAGAAAATGAAATACGCGCTATTGAAAATGAAAAACGTTTAGACATAGCGATTGGGATGCAAGTTCAAAAAATCAATTTCTTGTTTAGTGAATATATGGGCGAATTTCAATTTGAAGGTCGAATTAAATATGAAAAAACGATGGATAAGCAAAATCGTCCCGTCTTTAAATTGTTTATTCATGTCCGAAAAGAAGGGCATCGCGGGAGATTGGAAGATGTCAGTTTAAAAGCGAGGGGCGGACGCGTTGGGAAAGGTGTATCAGGCGGAGAAGAGTCTTTAAGTTCTTTATTATTCGCATTATCTTTACTACAAAACTTGGAAAATCAAGCAGGATTTATCGTTTTAGACGAGTTTGACAGTGCATTAGATGATACGAGAAAAGCAAAAGTTTTCAACTTATATGAAGAAAAACTTGCAAGAAAATTAATCATCTTATCACCGAAAGCCCATGAAAATGACTATTACAATCAATTTAAACGAGCATTTATTGTCTCGCATGATCCGGTAGAATTAAGAAGCATCGTAAGAGGATTGTCAGTGAAGTGAGGAGGGACATCGATGCATAGAGAAAAAACAAGAGATGATTTCCTTCGTATACAAACGGGAAGCATTGGCGAGCGTGCGAATGACACGCATCATTATCATCATTACGAAGCGACATCTTACTTGATGTTAGACGAATTATTCGAAGCGTATGAACTGAATCCAACAGGGAGCTTTGTTGATTTTGGTTGTGGGAAAGGCCGTGTAATCTTTTATGTCCACCATTATTTCAGTCTTCCAGTTATCGGTGTGGAAATGAATGACCAGCTTTACCGTGAAGCTTTGTTAAATGAAACGTCTTATTTGCAACATAAAAAGAAAGTTGCAAAAACAATTCGGATTGAACATGAATTTGCCGAGCAATACAAAATCGAAAAAGACGAAATGACATTTTTCTTATTTAATCCATTCTCCTTACAAATTTTTATGAAAGTGATTCATAATATACTTCGTTCAGTAGAGGAATTTCCTCGTACAGTGGATTTAATTCTTTATTATCCAGCAGATGAATATACGGATTATCTCGAAATGAAAACGCCATTTACTTTAGCTGAAGAAGTACTAATGGACGGAATTTATGACAGTGATGAGCGAGAAAAATTTATGATTTATCGATATGAAAACACCCCTGCCAAAGCCTAATTTAGGATGGTAGGGGCTTTTTGTTTCTCTAACTCTCTGAAAGAATTTCGGCATGATATGGCGTGCTCGGGCATACGATAAAGAAACCTTATCCTAACTGGAGGGGATCAAATGAGTATTTTAAATGAAGTGAAACGCTTCAGAGAAGAAGAGAATAATTTAAAATGGGAAGGTACTTTTGAAGAGTATTTAAACATCATCAAAGAACGAAAAGAAGTTGCCCGGACGTCACATTCTCGCGTCTATCATATGATTAAAAATGCCGGAATTGAAGAAAAAAACGGGGATAAGGTCTACGAATTTTTCGGAGATGACATATTCGGTTTAGAAAAATCTATTGAAAAATTGGTTGAAGAATATTTTCATCCGGCGGCGAGAAGATTAGATGTTCGAAAACGAATTTTATTGTTAATGGGTCCTGTCAGTGGCGGTAAATCAACAATTGTAACATTATTAAAACGTGGCTTGGAAGCTTATTCAAAAACGGATGAAGGTGCAGTTTATGCGATTAAAGGCTGTCCGATGCATGAAGACCCGCTCCATCTCATTCCAAACCATTTGAGAGATGATTTCTATGAAGAGTATGGCATTCGGATTGAGGGCAGTTTATCTCCGCTGAATACAATGCGTTTAGAGCAAGAGTACGGGGGACGCATTGAAGACGTAATTGTTGAAAGAATCTTTTTCTCGGAAGATAAGCGAGTGGGGATTGGGACATTTACCCCGTCAGACCCTAAATCGCAAGACATTGCTGATTTAACGGGCAGCATCGATTTTTCTACCATTGCAGAATATGGTTCGGAATCAGATCCAAGAGCTTATCGTTTCGACGGGGAGTTTAATAAAGCGAATCGTGGAATTATGGAGTTTCAAGAGATTTTAAAATTAGATGAAAAGTTTTTATGGCATCTTTTATCACTCACGCAAGAAGGGAATTTCAAAGCAGGGCGTTTTGCGTTAATTTCCGCAGATGAGTTAATTATCGCCCATACAAATGAAACGGAATATCGTTCATTTATTGCCAATAAAAAGAATGAAGCTTTGCATTCAAGAATTATCGTTATGCCGATTCCTTATAACTTAAAAGTGAGTGAAGAAGAGCGGATTTATGAAAAAATGATTAAAGAAAGTGATATGGCGCATGTGCATATTGCACCGCATGCGTTAAGAGTGGCGGCAATTTTCTCTGTCTTAACACGTCTATTTGATTCTAAAAAACAAGGCGTCGACATTGTGAAGAAAATGCGCATGTATGACGGCGAAAATGTTGAAGGTGTCAATCAAATTAGTGTGGATGAGCTTAGAAAAGAGTTCCCGAATGAAGGAATGGAAGGCATTGACCCGCGTTATGTTATTAATCGAATTTCGTCTGCCATTATTCGAAAAGAAGTTCCGTCTATTAATGCATTAGACGTTTTACGCGCGATCAAAGATGGTTTAGACCAACATGCGTCTATTTCAAAAGAAGATAAAGAGAAATATATGAATTATATCGCGATTGCAAGGCGTGAATTTGATGAAATTGCGAAGCAGGAAGTCCAGAAAGCATTCGTGTATTCATATGAAGAGTCGGCGAAAACATTGCTCGATAATTATTTAGACAATGTGGAAGCGTTTTGCAATAAGCATAAAATTCGTGACCCGCTAACAGATGAAGAAATGAATCCTGATGAAAAACTGATGCGTTCAATCGAAGAGCAAATTGGCATTTCTGAAAATGCGAAGAAGGCCTTCCGCGAAGAGATTTTAATTCGTATTTCGGCTTATGCACGAAAAGGGAAACGTTTCGATTATCAATCGCATGATCGCCTGCAAGAAGCGATTCAAAAGAAATTATTTGCGGATTTAAAAGACGTTGTTAAAATTACAACATCTTCTGCGATGCCTGACGAGTCACAGTTAAAGAAAATTAACGAAGTCGTCGCGAGATTAATTGATGAGTACGGTTATAATTCAACATCTGCGAATGAATTATTACGCTATGTGGGCAGTTTATTAAATCGTTAAAATTCTTGAATTAAAGTAGGGATACGATTGGATAAAAAACAAAATGATTCGTTTATTATTTCACATGAAAATTGGTCGCTTCACCGAAAAGGCTATCAAGACCAAAAACGTCATCAAGAGAAAGTACAAGAAGCCATTCAAAAAAACTTACCCGATTTAATTAGCGAGGAGAGTATTATTTTATCGGACGGAAAAGATAAAATTAAAATTCCCATTCGTTCATTGGATGAATATAAGATTCGCTATAATTCGGATGATTCAACGCATATTGGGCAAGGAGACGGCAGCAGTGAAGTCGGCGATGTTGTCGCAAGCGGCGGTGAACAAGGAGGTGCAGGGGCTGGAAAACAACCGGGCGATCAACCGGGAGAAGACTATTATGAGGCGGAAGTGTCATTGGCGGATGTGGAGGAAACGCTATTTAAAGAATTGGCATTACCGAACTTAAAAAAGAAAGAGCAAGCTGAAATTACAACGTCCAAAATCGAATTTAACGATATTCGCAAGCAAGGTTTATTTGGCAATATCGATAAAAAGCAAACGATTTTAACGGCCATTAAGCGAAATGCTTTAAAAGGAAAGCCAACAATTGCCCCCATCCATCAAGATGATTTGCGATTTAAAACTTGGGATGATGTTGTCAAACCTGAGTCGAAAGCAGTCGTTCTTGCGATGATGGATACGAGTGGTTCAATGGGGAATTTTGAAAAATATATCGCCAGAAGTTTCTTCTTCTGGATGACGAAGTTTTTACGTTCCAAATATGCATCTGTAGAAATTGAATTTATCGCCCATCATACTGAAGCAAAAATTGTTTCAGAGCATGATTTCTTTCATAAAGGAGAAAGTGGTGGAACAAGATGTTCATCGGCTTATTTAACCGCACTACAATTAATCAAAGAAAAATATGACCCATCTCGTTATAATATTTATCCGTTTCACTTTTCAGATGGGGAAAATATCTCCTCGGATAATGCGCTATGTATTGAATTGGTAGATGAAATTATGAAAGTGTCCAATATGTTTGGATACGGGGAAGTGAATGCCTATAGCCGTTACTCGACGTTAATGAACACGTATCGAAAAATAGATGATCCAAAATTTCGATACTATGTTTTAAAAGAAAAAAGTAATGTGTACGACGCATTAAAAAGCTTTTTTCGCCAAGAAGTAACGGCTTTGTGAAGGGGTGACTCAGTTGTCTACGATGAAAGATTTACATTACGCTATTGATGAAATTACGGAAATTGCAACAGGGTTTGGTTTAGATTTTTTCCCCATGCGTTATGAAATTTGCCCTGCTGATATTATTTATACTTTTGGGGCATACGGGATGCCTACCCGATTTTCACATTGGAGTTTTGGGAAGCAATTTCATAAGATGAAGCTACAATATGATTTTGGCTTAAGTAAAATTTATGAGTTGGTTATTAACTCCGATCCATGCTATGCCTTTTTACTCGATACAAATCGATTGATTCAAAATAAATTAATCATTGCTCATGTATTGGCACACTCGGATTTTTTCAAAAATAATGTGCGTTTTATGAATACGCGAAGAGATATGGTTGAAAGTATGACGGCTACAGCGGAAAGAATCGCTGCCTATGAACTCGAATATGGGAAAAGTGAAGTGGAATCTTTTTTAGACGCCATTCTTGCCATTCAAGAGCATATTGATCCGACGCTGATGCAGCGGGTAGATGAACCAAACGAAGAAGAGGAAGTGATTCGGAAAACGGAATATGATGATTTATGGAAAATCGGCAAAAAAGAAATACCAAAAGTTAAAAAGAAACATAAAAAATTTCCTATTGCACCAGAAAAAGATTTACTGCTTTTTATTGAACAACATAGTCGCCATTTGGAGGAGTGGCAACGTGATATCTTAACGATGATGCGTGAAGAAATGCTTTATTTTTGGCCACAATTAGAAACGAAAATTATGAATGAAGGTTGGGCATCTTTTTGGCATCAAAGAATTTTAAGAGAAATGGATTTAACATCAGACGAAACAATCGAATTTGCCGCCTTAAATGCGAATGTGGTGCAACCGTCCAGAACATCAATTAACCCTTATTATTTAGGGGTGAAAATTTTCGAAGATATTGAACGGCGATACAATCAGCCGTCAAAAGAAATGTTGGAAAAAGGGATTCAACCAAATTCCGGACGGGATAAAATTTTTGAAGTAAGAGAAATTGAGTCAGATGCCTCGTTTCTTCGCAATTATTTAACGAAGGAACTTGTACAGCAAGAGGATCTTTATTTATTTCAAAAGCAAGGAAAAGATTACCGCATTACCAATAAAGACTTTGAAGAAGTTCGTGAACAACTCATTTCTTCACGAGTCAATGGCGGTTTTCCATATATTGTCGTTGAGAATGGCGATTATTTATTGAACGGTGAATTATATTTGGTGCATAAATTTGAAGGAACAGAATTGGATGTCCCGTATTTGGAGCATGTACTGCCTTATATTTACAAATTATGGGGACGTATCGTTCATTTAGAAACAATCATAAAAGACCGAGAAACTGTTTTCTCATACGATGGTAAAAAGATTTCTAAGTTTTACTTGGGATAAAGGAGATTGCTTTGAAAGTGTAAGATTTAAACTTTCGGAGCATCTCTTATTTTGTGTTTCGAGTACATTAACCAATTGATATGATTATAAAATGTGAATTTAGGGAAACGATAAAAAGACGATTGAAGTTTCCACGTGACATAAGTTATATTACAATGAGAGGAAAAGCAGATTTCAGTAGAAGGAGCCATTTATTTCATGAAAATTAATATACTGTACGAGGATAATCATTTACTTGTCGTTGAAAAACCTGTAAATATTCCCGTACAAGAAGATGCGAGTCGCGATCAAGATCTATTAACGATTTTAAAAGAAGATCTTAAAGTTCGCTACAATAAGCCAGGTAATGTATATTTAGGACTTGTGCATAGATTAGACCGTCCAGTAGGCGGTGTGATGGTGTTTGCCAAAACATCGAAAGCTGCATCGCGGTTATCAGATGTCATTCGACGCAATGAATTAACAAGAAAGTATCTTGCGGTTGTGAGAGGTTTGCCTAAAAAAGAGCAAGATCAGCTCACGCATTATTTATATAAAGACACAAAGCGAAATATTGTCCAAGCTGTTGGCGCGCATGATAAAAGAGGGAAGAAAGCAATTTTAGATTATGAAGTGTTAAGTACAAAAGAACAATTAAGTTTAGTCGCCGTCAAACTTCATACAGGTCGTTCTCATCAAATTCGTGTTCAGTTATCTGAAATTGGCCATCCACTATTTGGTGATCAAAAATACGGTCAAAAAGAAAATCAAAAAGGGCAACAAATAGCGTTATGGGCAAATGTGCTGGAGTTCCCACATCCCACAACAAAGGAAATGATTCGTGTAGAATGTACGCCCCCGAATGAATACCCTTGGAATTTATGGTCTTAACAAGCAGATATTATGAAAGAGCTGTTAGATGTAGTTTGATGTAAAGAAAGTGTCTAACCAATAGTTGATTTTATTGTATAAGCGCGATTGAAAAGCAGTCTTGCTCGAAATATCCCCCAATAAATGGTATGTTACAAGAGAGAGGAAACGTATAATCATCATTGCATAGGAGGAAAAATTATGAATTTATTACAAGTAAGAAAAGGGCAGTTTGTTTATTATAAAAATGAGTTACACAAAGTCTATTCAGTTAGACCACTTTCTCGCTTATCGATTCTTTTATATCGCATTAAAGATATGGAACAAGTAGCGTGTAAAGCAGAGGAAATTAAACTGCATAAACCTAAAGATTTAGACTCCTTTATGTTAATGGGCACAAGATATACATTGAGAAAAGATGAGCCAGCGGTAGAAGATGGTTATATTTTAATTACGCATCCTGATCCTGGTCACTTGGACCATTACACATTAAATGAGTTTGAAAAAGTAGCAGAATTAATCGATGGAAAAGTTTATACGACACTTTTAAATACAGTGAAGCCAAAAGAATTTATGACGATGGTTCCAGAGGTTCATCCAGATAGTCAGTCAATTGATTATTTAGATGAGTCTCTCATAACAGATGAGCAGCGCGCGGAGGATCAACGTTTAGAAAAAGAAGCGGCAGATGAAGCAGCGGTGAATCCTTCTGTTGGAGATATTTATATTAACTTCGATAACGGGATTAAAGCGATGATTGTTGCGGTTATTGATGATGAAGTTGTTCTTGGTCACGGGGAACGTATGAAGGTTGAAGAACTGATTGAATCAGATAGCTGGCAACTGATTTATATTACGAATGAAGAGGATTTTTAAGCGGAGAAATGATTCGCATCTCTTACATGAAAACATTGTTTCCGAAAAGTATTTGCTTTTCGGAAGCGATGTTTTTTCTTTACATGAATTGTGTGGAAAATATTAAATTTTACAGACGGATCCGATTTGATTTGTTAAAATAGTGAACATTGAGCAGTTAGGAGGTTAGACGAATATGTTTCGAACATTTAGGCAATCTGTTGCCTTCGAATATATACAAATTATTGTAGGTGCTGCACTTGTCGGGCTAGCTTATAATATCTTTTATTTACCAGCACGATTAGCAGCGGGCGGGGTTTCAGGAATTAGTACGATTTTATATGAATTATTTGCGTTTACGCCCGCTTATGTACAGTGGGCGATTAATATTCCGCTTTTAATCATCGGTGTAATTTTTATTGGAAAAGAATTTGGCTTAAAAACATTTGTAGGAACATTATTCGTACCGCTTGTCATTTGGTTAACGGATGATTTGTCGATTGCTGTAGAGAATCCTCTTTTAAGTGCAATTTATGGTGGAATTGTGCTCGGTGTCGGTTTAGGGATTGTTTATAGAGGAAATGGTTCAACAGGCGGTACAACATTACTCGCACAAATTCTAAAGAAATATACAGGTCTTTCAAGTGGTTTTTCGCAGTTATTTGTAGACGGATTTGTTGTCATTGCTTCCGCGTTTGTCTTTGATTTTGAATTGGCCTTGTATGCGTTAATGTCTATTTACGTGACGAGTAAAGTCATCGATTTTGTTCAGTTGCAAACTTCACCGACAAAATTAATTTTAATCATTACAGATAAAGAGGAAAAAATCCAAAAGATTATTCAAGAAGAAATGAACCGTGGACTGACGAAAGTACAAACAGTCGGCGGCTACTCCAATGCAGAAAAGACGATGATTTTATGTGTCGTTGAACAATCAGAGGCTATTTATTTCAAGAAGTTATTACAAGAGGAAGAACCGGAATCATTTGTTATTTTTGTTAATGCCTCTGAAATATTAGGACGCGGCTTTTCAAAAGCACAGTTTGACCGAGAAGATACGAAAGAGATCAAGTAAATGATTTGAAAAGGGAGCATTCCTGAAACTGGAAAAGAGTTATCAGGTTGCTCCATATTTTTACTCTTTTTTATTCATTTCTTCTTGCGCTTCTTTTTTTATTTTATCAATTTCTGCCTCAGCTTTTTTTGCGGCATTTTCAGCATTTTTTGCCCAATCAATTTGTGGTTTATGTTGTTGGTTCATCAGTGACGAATCTCTCCTTTCAAGTACACTTAGCGTACCCAAACAATTTAAAATTACACAATCGAAACTTTTAGGTTGGGTAAACGTTAAATAGTAAAGCTTAACAATAAGTGGTGATACAGGAGATACATAGCACTCTTCAATCGCTTATGATAAAATTAGATTGTGCAAAAAGAATTGATTGACCCATTAAATTGAAAAATCCTTTTGACTATTATAGAAATGAGTGACGATAAATGACAGTTGGAAACGAAACATTTGTCCCGGTGCTACTTGGCTCGGACATGAATGCTTATGGAATGGCGCGTTCGTTTCATGAAGAATATGGAATTAAATCTCTTGTTTTAGGACGTGCGTCATTAACGGCAACGTCAAACAGTAAAATCCTTGAAATTCGTGAAATCCCAAATTTAAATGAACAAGATGTATTCCTACCAGCAGTATTAAAAATTGCTGATGAATTTAAAGGAAGAAAGTTACTATTACTCGCATGTGGAGATGATTACGCAAAACTTATCATTCACAATAAAGAAAAATTATCGGAGTACTTTTCGGTTCCGTATATTGACCAAACTTTAATGGAACGTGTAATTCTAAAAGAGAATTTTTATAATATTTGTGAGCAATATAACTTCGCATATCCAAAAACGGCACTTTGTACATACGATACAAAAGATACGTTTGAACTGGATTTCTCTTATCCAATTATTATTAAAGCATCGAATTCTGTTGCTTACTGGAATTGTTCATTCCCAGGTAAGAAAAAAGTATTCGTCGCACATGATGAAGCAGAGAAAGTCGCGATTATTGATGCGATTTACGGTTCAACTTATAAAGATAACTTAACAATTCAAGAGTTTATTCCTGGTGATGACTCTTATATGCGTGTTTTAAATGCGTATGTTGGAAAAGATGGAAAAGTAAAGTTAATGTCTTTAGGGAATCCTATTTTGGAAGAGCATTCTCCAGAAGGTATTGGGAGCTATGCAGCAATCATTAATACTTTTGATGAAGCATTATTGGATAAAGTGCGTTTGTTTTTAGAGGATATTGGCTATACAGGATTTGCCAATTTCGATATGAAGTATGATGAGCGAGACGGAGAATATAAGTTATTTGAAATTAACTTAAGAAATGGTCGAAGCAGTTATTATGTATCTGCAAGTGGACATAACTTAATGAAATACGTGACGGAAGATCATATTTATAATAAAGAATTGCCACTTACTTATGCAAAAGATGAACATTTATGGTTAATTATCCCGAAAGGCGTTCTTTTCAAATATGCAGGAAATGAAGCTTTAAAACAGAAAGCTAAAAAGTTAATTGCAGAAGGTAAGTCAACGAACTCTTTATTTTACGATAAAGATTTTAATCTCATCAGATGGTTTAAACTCACTTTGAATAGTTTAAATTACTACAGAAAATACAAAAAATACTTTAATAACAAAGGTTTGTCTTAATATATGAACAAAAAAACATTAGGCATTATCGGTGGTGTTGGTCCGCTGGCGACGATGTTTATCGGTGAAATGATTGTTAGACGTACGGCTGCCAAAACGGATCAAGAACATGTAAATATGCTGATTACGAATAACACAACAATTCCGGATCGTACCGCTTTTATTTTAGGTAAAAGTGAAGAAAATCCTGTGCCAGTTATTGTATCAGATGCGAAAAAGTTAGAGGCGATTGGTGCGGAAATATTGGCGATTCCTTGTAATACGGCACATTCCTTTTATGAGGAAATTGCGCAAGAAACGACACTTCCAGTCATTAATATGATTGAAGAAACGGCAAAATACGCAAAGAAAAAAGATGCAAAACGAGTTGGTATTCTTGGCACGACTGGTACTATTTCAACAGGGATTTACCAAGATGCATGTGCGGGGTTAGGCATGGAGCCAATTGTCCCTAATGAAGAAACACAAGCGCTTGTGATGTCTTTAATATACGACGATATTAAAGCTGGAAAGCCCGCAAGTCTTGAAAAATGGCAAATGATTCGCCGCGCGATGGACGAAGCAAATTGCGATGAAATTATTCTCGGTTGCACTGAATTATCTATCGTACGCCAAGAATTACAATTAACAGATTGCATCGATTCATTGCTTGTATTAGCTGAAACGGCAATCGAAAAATGTGGTTATCAAGTTAAATGATTGTAAAAGCATCCAGTAGTGAAAAAAGATTGCTGGATGTTTTTTTGACAAGAAATATACAGAAGAAAGTAGGGATTATCATGACTTTTGTGGAAAAAATGGATGATATTTTTAAAGAAAAATGGACGTTTAAAAGTGAAATGCCGATTCAAACGAAGATGATACCAGAAATGTTGGCTGGAAAAGATCTCGTTTCACAGTCTCCGACAGGTACAGGGAAAACTTTAGCTTATGTTTTACCGTTACTTCATCTCGTTGACGGAACGAAAAAACAAACACAAGCATTAATTGTTGTGCCTTCACAAGAACTCGCGATGCAAATTACAGATGTCATTCGAGACTGGATTAAAGGAACTGCGATTACAGTTGCGCCTTTAATTGGTGGTGCGAACGTAAAGCGTCAAATTGAAAACTTGAAAAAGAAGCCGACAATTGTCGTTGGAACACCTGGTAGGCTCAATGAATTAGCTAAAAATCGTAAGTTAAAATTATTTGATATTCGCCATGTGGTGTTAGATGAAGGGGATATTTTACTTTCAAGAGAGCATCGTGTGATGATTAAAAATATGATTAGTGGCGCGAATCCAGATCGCCAAGTTGTTGTCGTGTCTGCAACAATTACCGATGAAATTGAACGTGTGGCAGCTGAATTTATGGATGAACCGTTACGCATTCAGTTAGCAGCAAAAGATATACCGAAAGCTGGAACGGTTACGCATTCCTATATCGAAACAGTGGTGCGTGATAAAACAGATTTACTAAGAGGATTATCGCATTTAGAAGGCATCCATGCATTGGCTTTTGTTAATAATGTCGACCAAGTGCTGATGAAAGAAATGAAGTTACTTTATAATAAAGCACCGATTGTCGTTTTACATGCGGATATGCGCTCGCAGGAACGTCAAGAAGCATTAAGAAGTTTCCGAAAAGGTAAAGCAAGTGTTTTAATCGCAACGGATGTAGCGGCGAGAGGGCTTGATATTACAGGACTTACGCATGTGATTCACGTCGATGTTCCGTATACGATTGAACAATATTTACATCGTTCAGGAAGAACAGGACGAGCAGGTGAAGACGGGGAAGTAATTACATTATTAACGGCTCATGAAACAGATGATTACCGTAAATTAACAAAAGGATTACGCCCAGTTGAAAAAGTTTATCGTCATGGAAAGTTACAAGAGAAAAAACAACACCCTAAGCGTAAATAAAAAAGAGGCTGCTTTCGAACAACTTTCGAAAGCAGCCTTATATTTTTTGAAATGCAAAAAAAGCCCAAAATGCAGCGGAATACATAAGCTGCACGCATACAAAAACGCGAGGCGTCCTCAAAGTCGCGAACTTACGACTTTGAGGACAGCCTCCTATAGTTTAGTTAAAATGATTGGTTCGCCTTTTGTGACAATAATTGTATGTTCAACTTGTGCCACTAAAGATTTATCAGGCGTTGCAAATGTCCAACCGTCACCTAATTCAATGATGCTTTCCGCTTTTTCAGAAATGAAAGGTTCAACAGCAAGTACCATGCCATCTTTTAATAATGTATTATCCCATGCATCATAATAGTTTAAAATATGTTGTGGTTCTTCATGTAAAGATTTTCCAATCCCATGCCCTGTTAAATTACGAATCACTGTAAGGCCATGATTTCTTGCTTCACGATGTACAGCTTTTCCGATGCCATTTAATTTAGAACCTGCTTTTACACGTTTCATAGCTGCATCGAAAGCACTTTGTGCAACATCACATAGTTGTTGTTTCTTTTCATCAGGTGTTCCTACAACGAAAGAAACGCCTGTATCTGCGAAGTAGCCACCACAAGAACCTGATACATCGATATTTACAATATCTCCGTCTTTAATAACGCGTGATCCTGGAATGCCGTGTGCAACTTCATTGCCCACACTAATGCAAGTGTAGCCAGGGAAATCATATTGATCAATCGGTGCGGAAACTGCCCCTTTTTCTTCAAAAAGACGTCCGGCAAGCTCGTCTAATTCTTTTGTTGTTATTCCTGGGACTGTCGCTGTTTTCATTTCTTCTCTAATTTCCGCAACAATACGTCCAATTTTTTTAAGACCGTTAAAGTCTTGTTCTGTTTTTGCAATCACTCAAAACAAATCCTTTCTATCCGTTCATCTAGTTATATCCTACACTATATCATAAGAAGATGAGAAATAAAAAAATCTGTTTTTATGTGAAAAGTCTTATAAGTGAGGTTATAAGTTGAAGTGAAGAATGGGTTCTTTCGTAAGCTTTTTGAATTTATCTTACCTCGGTATTTCATCTTAAAACTTTCACCCCTTGAAAAATATTCCAAACTAAAATGACGACAAAGAAAGAACTATAAACGAGTGTAAAGAGAAACGGTGCAAATGCCCAAAAATCGAATTGTTGGTGCATAATGGCTGTCATTCTTTGTTGTGTGTTGAACATTGAAAAAGAAAAAATAACGAGTCCAATGATTAAAAGTGCAACCGGAACCATATGTGAAACGAAAGAACGAGTTGCATGAAATTTAACATCGGTATCTTCAGAAGTTAAATAAATAACAAATGGAATGAGCAATGGAAAAAAGAAGACGCTGAAGTAGCAAAGTGCGCTTAAGATTTTTTTATTCGTCATAAAGAATCCCCTCTCATGTAAGTATAATCATAGCTTGCTTAATTAAAAGAATTCTTATACAATGAAAATAATATGTATGACCACAAGGGGAGCCTTTTCGGCTGAGAAAGAACGAGTTGTTCTGACCCTTTGAACCTGTAAGTTTATGCTTGCGTAGGGATGTGGATGGAAACAGACTGAAGTTAAATGGGGAAGTTCCATTTTGACGAAGACGTCCCGTTCTATCCGGGGTGTCTTTTTTTGTTTGGCTTGAAAAACTGTGCTAGAAACAGTTAGCTAACGCGTTTGTGAACTACATCTCTACAGTAAAATGTAGAGGAGAAGAAAAATGGACAGAAGAAGATTACAATTATTTTGGATAAGCTGACAATTTTTGTAATGCCACAAGGTGGATCGATTACCCTTTCAATGTTGCCAATTATTGTGATGGCATTTCGCTGGGGGCTCGGCGGTGGATTGCTCACAGGATTTTTAAGTGGCTTATTGCAATTAATCACTGGCGGAACAATTTTTCACTGGGCGCAAGCGTTATTAGATTATACACTTGCTTACACGCTCGTCGGAATGGCAGCAGTGACGACTTTTTGGTTGGTTAGTGGAATTGCTAAAGAGAAGAAGGGAAGAATGATTGCCGCGATTGTCACTGGAACCGTCATTGGTGGATTGCTTCGTTTTGCGATTCATGTTTATGGTGGCATTGTATTTTTCGGCTCCTATGCACCGGAAGGACAACCTGTTTGGCTATATTCAATCGTATACAACGCAAGTTATATGATTCCTTCAATTTTACTTTGTAGTCTTGTTGCTTGCCTTTTATTTACGACAGCACCAAGATTATTACGCGTGAATCATTCTTGAAGATCAAAAAAGCGAAGTGTCCCGAAAAAGAGGACACTTCGCTTTTTGCATGCGTTAAAAATTATTGTGCAATCTTGGCTTCTTCTTTCGTGTTTCTAAAGATGAAAAAGCAAGTGCCAATCACACCTGTTAAGAACAGTGCTGCTGTTGTAACAAATAAAGAATCAAAACCATTTTTTACGGCAATACCGACAAATCCCCACATGAGTACGCTATTGAAAGCGATATCTTTATGATGATATAAAAAATGGAGTCCAATTGCCGTTGTAATCG
Organism: uncultured Sporosarcina sp.; assembly: GCA_947644645.1. Taxonomy (GTDB): domain Bacteria; phylum Bacillota; class Bacilli; order Bacillales_A; family Planococcaceae; genus Sporosarcina. The sequence continues at coordinate 20,661 of CANSAF010000045.1, forward strand.
TTAAGAAAATCACCGACCAAAGCGATTGACTAATTCCCCAGCCATTCCATTCCCCAAGTGTTAATAAATAATTAATTAAAAACATAAAGGAAAATATAATCCATCCAAAATAAAGGGAAATTGGAAGTCTTCTGTCGAGTTTATTTTCTGTTTTAGGGTAAGAAAAATACAGAACAGAAATTGTGCAAAGTAAACCGATAAAGGCAATGATTGTCCAAGTGAAACTTTCATAATGCCACAGTAAAATACAAGCTAAATTTAAAATTAGACTACTGATAAATAAAATAGTCCGTTTATTTAATGTCAATAAACTTTCCTGATGACGATTACGCCAAAAGCCGGACAGCCAAATGATTAAGAAAAGAAAAATGATAAACCAAATGATAAAAACATAATTTGCAGGTATTAAAAGAATCGGTAATCGATTCATAATGTCAGCAGTTGTTTTATCATTTAAAGGCATGAATTCCGCTAACCCCATAATGATAAAGCTACTAAATAGAAATAGTGCCATACTAAAAAAACGAAACATGTTAAAATCCTCCCATATACTAGTATAGCCTCGAAAAAAACTTTTTGAGGGGAGAAATATGAAAAATTCGTAACAAATTTTAAATGGTTTTTGAGTAGTGGTTCGCATTTCGAAATTTCATGCTACAATAGAAGCATCTATTTAGAAAATTTGGAATGTATAAGGGGGAAGGGGTACAGATGAAGTATTCTGATGTTTGGGATTTAGAGGTTTTTTTTGAAGGGGGCAGCGGTTCCGTACAATTGCGTCAGCATTTAGATGAGGTCCAAGAAAAAATCGCGCAAGCAAAATTAGAAGTGGAACGATTAGAAGTACCGAAAAGTGTTGATGATGCAAAAGAAATCGCACGCCTACTGGAAGTGATGACAGATGTATCCCTTCATTTACGCCAAGCAGGTGCTGTCATTGGTTGCTATTTGGCAGCAGATACGAGAGATAAAAAAGCAGTACTTTTACAAGGGGAAACGGGTACATTAAATGCTGAATTTAAAACGGTTATGCTGAATTTTCAACAACTTCTTGCAAAAATCGATCAGGAAGCTTGGGAAGCACTCGTTAAATCTGAAGTATTAAATGATTTTTATTTTATTTTAAATGAATGGCGAGATGACGTTGCGCTTAAACTATCGGAGAAGGAAGAAAGCTTAATTACTGCTTTAAGTGTTGATGGTTATCAAGGCTGGGGACAATTATATGACCAGCTTGTTGCAGACGTAAGAGTAGATATTGAAGTTGACGGTGTTGTAAAGTCGCTATCTGTCGGTCAAGCCTCTAATTTAAGCTCGCATCAAGACGCAGCAGTGAGAAAAGAGTCGTTTGAGAAACTGGAAGAAGCATGGGCGGCAAAAGAAGATTTTTTTGCAACGACGTTAAACCATCTTGCAGGTTTTAGATTAGCTGTTTATGAAAAACGCGGGTGGTCGTCAGTATTAGAAGAACCACTTAATGATAATCGGATGAGCGCAGAAACATTAGATGCGATGTGGGGAGCGATTAGTGCCAATAAAGCGCCATTTGTAAATTATTTACATGAAAAAGCTAAAATACTTGGAAGCGAAAAAATGCACTGGTATGACTTAGACGCGCCTGTGACGGCCTCTACTAAAACTTTGTCTTATCAAGAAGGTGCAGCTTTCATTTTAAAACATTTTGAGGAATTTGGTCCAGAATTAGCATCGTTTTCTAGAAAAGCATTCGAGGATCGCTGGATTGAGGCGGAAGATCGTGATTACAAACGCCCAGGTGGTTTCTGTACAGGAATGCCATTATCTGAGCAATCTCGAATTTTTATGACGTATAGTGGTTCAATGTCGAATGTCGCAACACTTGCTCATGAGTTAGGTCATGCATTCCATTCGCATGCACTACGTCCCGTTCATTATTTAAACAGAGGGTATGCGATGGGGGTAGCGGAAACAGCTTCAACTTTTGCAGAAATGATTGTTGCCGATGCTGCCGTAAAATCTGCTGAAACGAAAGAAGAGAAAATTGCTTTATTGGAAGATAAAGTTCAAAGAAGCGTTGCATTTTTCATGAACATTCACGCGAGATTTTTATTTGAGACGAGATTTTATGAAGAACGAAAGAATGGTATTGTATCTGCTTCGAGATTAAACACATTAATGGAAGAAGCACAAAGAGAAGCTTACGGAGATGCGTTAGATACTGTACACCCACATTTCTGGGCATCGAAATTGCATTTCTATATTACAAATGTGCCATTTTATAATTTCCCGTATACATTTGGTTATTTATTCTCTTTAAGTATTTATGCAAAAGCTTTAGAAGAAGGCAGTGATTTCGAAGAGAAATATATTGCCCTATTACAAGATACAGCTGTTATGACAGTTGAAGATCTTGCCGAAAAGCATTTAGGGGAAGATATTACGAAGCAAGCATTTTGGGAAAAGGGTGTCGCACTCTGCGTACAAGATGTAGAACAATTTTTAAAATTAACAGCCGAAGAAGGTTGATCACATGATTTTATTAGAAGGTAAGCGATGTTATTTACGAATCTTGCAAGAAGAGGATGCGGCAGTGTTTACCGATATTGTAAAAGCGAATAAACATTATTGGTCTGTTTTTGAACCACGTCAAGAGCCAGGGTTTTATACAGTCGGTAGACAAAAGGAAAGAATACGGGAGTCACTTTATCAAATGCGTGATCGGCGAGAGTATAATTTCGGGATTTTTGATAGTGATACGAGCAATATAATTGGGCATATTTCCCTTTATAATATTAAAAGATTGCCTTTTTTAAGTGGATTTGTCGGTTATTCAATTGATGAGCGGGAAATTGGACGGGGAATTGCGACAGAAGCGGTGCAGCTTGTGACGAATTTTGCATTTAGTCGACTCGCCTTACATCGAATTGAAGCATATGTCTCTCCCCGTAACCATGGTTCCGTAGCCGTGTTAGAAAAATCGGGGTATCTTCGAGAAGGGCTACTGCGAAAAATATTATATATTAATGGCGTTTGGGAAGATCATTATATTTATGCAGTTGTAGAAGAGGATTTTTGAAAAGGCAAGACTTTTTTTAAGAAATGGAAAGCGAAAATAAAACGCATTTATTTCCCATAATCGGGTTTTAATGATACAAATAAAAGAATGAGCCGTTTCGAAAGTTTAGTTTAAAATGGTACCTGTGGATAGGACACTTAAAAAAAGAGTGTGCTATTCACAGG
>CANSAF010000046.1 GCA_947644645.1 uncultured Sporosarcina sp.
CTGCTCGACATTCAATGGCTAATGCACCTTGACCTGCCGCTGGAATAAAATGGTCATCAGGTAAATACGATGCTATTTTCTCTTTTGCAAGTCCAAGACGTTTCAATCCAGCAACAGCTAAAATAATTGCATCGAAATGACCTTCTTCTAACTGTTCAATACGTGAATCGATCGGCCCTCGAATCCATCTCGTCGTCACATCAGGACGCATGGCTAAAATTTGAGCCGCCCGCCTTTTACTACTCGTTCCAATGATCGCCCCTTTTGGCAAATCCTCGAAAGAGATATGATTCTTCGCTAAGTAAGCGTCTCGATAATCTTCCCGTGGCGGAATACAAGCAATCGTTAAAGCTTTCGGTAGCTCAACTGGCATATCTTTTAAACTGTGCACCGCCAGATCAACTTCTCCAACTAATAACTGTTCTTCAAGTTCTCGTAAAAATATGCCTTGTCCACCGAATTTCGCTAAAGAAACAGTTAAATTTTTGTCGCCTGATGTTTCAATTTCTTTAATATGAAACTGAGTCGTTGGATGATGCTTTTGAAGTTGTTCAATAACCCAATTTGTTTGTACGAGTGCCAACTTACTTTTTCTCGTACCGACCGTAAACGCTCGCATAACAATTTCCTCCTATTTTTTTACTCACTCATATTACTTCCAATGCCAGCTTATACTTCTAATCCAAATGTATCGCTAAATATTTCTTTTAATTCTTTAGCATCTTCTCTTCCACCAATCATCTTCACATGTTCAATTGGTTCAGCAATTAACTGATTAATAATACTTTGCGTATGCTTTTCTAACACTTTCAACTCACGTTCGTTTAAATCAGGAATTTTATTTGAAATACTCGTTAATGTTCGTTCTTGAATAGCTAACGATTTTTCACGTAAGGCTCGAATTAACGGAATAACTTCTAATAAATCTAACCAGTTGTGAAAAGATAATAATTCATCTTCTATTTGAGTCGCAATTAGCTGCGCTGCCTCTTTTCTTGCTTCCATATTTTCATCAGCTACATGTTGTAAATCATCGATATCATATAAGTAAACATTTTTTACTTCGACCACGTCTGCGGTAATATCTCTAGGCACTGCAATATCGACTAAAAATAACTCGCGATACCCTCGGCATTTTTGAATGCTTTGCAACTTGCTCTTCGTTAAAATTGGGACACTCGCTCCTGTGGAACTAATAACGATATCTGCTTCAATCAATACTTCGTCTAATTGGTCTAAGGTGGCGGCGGCTGCATGATGTCGACTTGCCAACGCTTTTGCTCTTTCAAAACTTCGGTTGACTACAGTCACTTTCTCAGCACCTGAGCTATATAGGTTTTTTAACGATAACTCACCCATTTCGCCCGCTCCGATAATCACAGCATGCCTTCCTTTCATTTCACCAAAAATCTTTTTTGACAGCTCAACGGCTACATAACTAATAGATACCGCATGTTCGCCAATGACTGTCGTATGGTGTGCATGTTTCGCAAAAGTAATAATTCTTTTAAATAATTCGTTAAAAATTTTACTCGTCACTTTTAATTGTTGGGCAGTTAAGAAAGCTTCTCTCACTTGACCGAGAATTTGTGTTTCACCTAACACCATCGAATCGAGACCTACCGCCAATCGAAATAAATGTTCATAAACCGCTTCGTCTTCTTGAACGTGCAATGAATTTAACAACCTGTCATCTGTCAAATTAAATGACTCTTTTAAAAAGGAAATGATTGCTTGCTTTCCTTCCTCAACCGAGTCAACTACCGCAAAAATTTCCGTTCGATTACAAGTCGATAAAATAACATTTTCTTTTATTCCATCAAATTCACTTAATGAAAGCATGGCTTCTTGGACTGCTTGCTCATTGAATGTTACTTTCTCTCGGATTGCTAGCGGGGTCGTCTCATAATCTACACCAACTTTCAAAACGTGTATCATTCGTTTACTCCTTCTTTATCTTATTTTGTGATTTTTATCCTTCTATTTTTGTTAATTTCGCATGAATGCCTACTCGGCTATCATTTTGATCTAATGTATATTCACACGTAGACAAAGGAACTTATATGAATTATCTCAAGTGTCGCTACATCAGCCGGAGAAATAATCATTGATCAACTAAACATAAAAATACCAATTAGCTTAATAAATCGTTGTCTCACTTCTCTACCTCTTCATGTACAATCATTTATATATACCAGTTAGTATACAAATCATATTATATATACCAGTCAGTTAATTAATCAAGCTTTTTTCTATATAAACTTGGAAAAATTATGGGAAAACTCTTTATAAAGACTGTAAACACATAGTTTTTGGAATCATTGACTTATTTGTGAACATAGGTATACAAGTAAATTTGACTTACTATTGAGTTTAATCTGGGATCAACCAATATTGGATTTATAGAGGGAAGAGAATAAAATGAATAAATTACAAATAAATTTTATTTACGAGATTAACAATCAATCTGTCTTCATTACGTCTGTCATTGTACCGATTACTGTAAATGGCATCGATGAAAGAAACTACACAAAGCTCTACCTCTAAAAAATTTAGCTGAAGAATTAAATCAAATGCTGAACCAATTTAAAGTGTGAGCGAAAAAAACAGAAGCTGTTCAGAAAACTTACTTTCTAAACGGCTCCTATTTTTATATTATTTAATTGGATTTGGAAGCTTTTCGACTTCGCTTGCTTGAATCGGCTTACTAAAATAATAACCTTGAACAACATCGCAGCCTAATTGTTTTAAGCGGTCGTATTGCTCTTTTAAACTCGATTCTGCAACGACTAACTGATTGTACATTTTTTGTAATTTATCATTCGACTTACGACGGAAATAATAAGCATTATTCCCCATGTGTTCATCTTACCATGATAAACTAAGTATATTGATACTGATATGAAGGTGGGAATGACAGTGACAAATGAATCACTCAAAACATTATATAGTGAAATCGGTGCAGAAAAGATTGAAGAATTAGTCAATGCTTTTTATCCGAAAGTGTATGCAGATCCAAATTTAATTCCAATTTTCACCGGGGACATTGGAGAAATTATGATGAAACAAAGGCTTTTTTTAACACAATTCACAGGTGGTCCCCCGCTTTACAGCAATAAATATGGACATCCACGAATGCGCGCAAGACATTTACCGCATGAAATTACACCGCTTCGTGCAGAAAGCTGGCTGCGTTGTATGAAAGAAGCATTCGAGGAAATTGGACTTGACCAAACTTTGGCTGGAGAAGCTTTTTACGAACGCCTTACACAAGTCGCAGGCATTATGATTAATACAGGACAGACTCATTAAAAAATGTATCCAAAAGTCAGTGAACTTTTGGATACATTTTTCAGTCTTACGACAAAAATATGAATATTTTCGGGTCATATATCTTGAATACTTTCGTGCATAAATGATGAACAATGATTGCGGTCACAAGTGGGATGACAAAAAAAATGAGAAAGATGAAAACAAGATTCATCGTCATTCCGTAGTCCATGAACTTCATCGCACTAAGTGGTCCAACCATCCCCGCAAGTCCGAATCCTGCCGCTTCCGTCGTCACTTCAATTTTAAAGAAACTCGCAATGACCGATGTGACAACGGATGTCAATACAAGTGGAACCATCATAATTGGATGTTTCAGTAAATTCGGCATGAGCATTTTCATAGCCCCAAGAAAAACTGCAATCGGCACACCACTATTATTCACTCTGAATGCCCCAACGATGAGTAACCAAGTGCCCGCGATAATACCAATATTTGCTGCACCTGCCGCAAGTCCTGTAAAACCAATCGCCATCGAAAGCCCGACTGTGGAAATTGGCGAGACAACAATAATCGCAAAAGCCGCTGCAATTAATACATACATCACAATCGGTTGGAAATTTGTAAAACTATTGATGAGATGACCAAGTCCCGTCGTTAATAATTGCACATAAGGAAGTAATAAAATTCCGATAAAACCAGCTGTTCCGCCCGCAAGAATCGGTAATAAAATGATCGTTAAACTTTTAAGTTTATCTTGAATGACTAAAATTAATAATACCGCAATTGAAGCAGTAATCATTGTATTAATTAAATCGCCAATCCCTGTTAATACCCAGCGATCTTCCAAGAAAGATGCGGCACCGCTTCCAACGAATGAGGCAGTTCCAACAATCACCGTTTGAAGTGGATTCATGTTAAATTCCATCGCAATTAAGACCCCAACTAAAACAGGTACTGTAAATTGAATCCCAACGACAACACTATTTAATGTCGAAAAAATATCATGGTATTGTGAAAGATATTTAAATAACTCTCCTAAAATTGCATTCGGAATTAATCCGACGACAATTCCCATCGCAACGCCCGCTAAAACTTTGTTCATAAATTCTTTTGCACTGATTTTCTTCATAGATGTCTCATTCCTTTAGCTGCTGTAATCATCGTACTTTTAAGAATTTGCTTGAGCGATTCAAAACTATTTTATAAGACGTTTTTCATACAACGACCAAATAAGTAAAATGAATCGCGTGAAAATGATTGCTATTTCTATAATACAGGAAAATACTACCTATTGCTCCATTATTTTGAAAATCATTCAAATAATCCTCATGTTTTAATTTTTCCTCAATTGTATGATTATTGATCGTAAAAAAAAATGAAGCAGTCTAGAAAGTGGAGGCTTTCTAGACTACTTCATTTTTATGACAATAATTTAATAAACTCGTGCATAAATCCAGGTAAATCTGGCCAAGCATGACCCGAGACTAAATTTCCTTCTACATGTAACGGTTCTTCAATATACGTCGCCCCACATGCTTTCACATCAGGCTTACAAGCGATGTAAGCCGTATATTCTCGCCCTTTCATTAAGTCGGGCACGACAGATAATACTTGCGCTGCATGACAAATGGCACCAACCGGTTTACCCTCTTCAAAAAAATGACGAACAATACCAGGAAGCGACTCATCCAAACGAATATATTCAGGTGCGCGTCCCCCTGGAATAATTAAGCCATCATAATCAGCAGGATTCACATCTTTAAAAGCGATATGCGAATCAAGTCCATAAGCTGGCTTCTCAACATACGTCTCCATACCGTCAATGAAATCATGGCTTACTGTGTAAAGCTTTTTTACAGATGGAGATGCAATTTGTACATCGAACCCTTCTTCCAAACAACGATAATACGGGTAAAAAACTTCTAATGCCTCTACACCATCACCAGTTAAAAGTAATATTTTTTTACTCACGCGTAGAACCTCCCCATTTTTTATCTTGCAGTTAAGTGTTCATTCATTCTTTTCGACATGTTCAATCAAATCCCTTCTTTTTTCTCAAAAAAAGCCATTTTAAAAGTTAAAATCAACTTTTAAAATGACTTCTTCATTTGATTTAGCGAGCATTCGCTGCTCTAACAGCAGAATATGCATCTTCATCGATTAATAACGTCACATTTGAGTGATTCCATAAAAAAGATGCTGGGAAATCGATTGAAACTTCTTTGCTTAATAAACGCTGTACCGCTTCTGCTTTACTTTTCCCTGAAGCAAGTAAAACAATTTTTTCACCTTTTAAAATTGTTTTTAAACCAAGTGAAATCGCATGTGTCGGTACATCTTCACTATTTTCGAAAAATCTTGCGTTGTCTTCACGTGTTGATTCGTTTAACTCGACAACTTGTGTCACACTATTTGGATCTGTTCCTGGTTCATTGAACGCAATATGACCATTCGTTCCGATGCCAAGAATTTGTAAATTTACAGGTCCTTTTTCATCAATTAACTTTTCAAAACGTGCACATTCTTCTTCTGGAACTTCTGCCGTGCCATTTGGAATAAATGTATTCTCTAATTGAATATCGATATGCTTAAAAAACTGCTCATACATAAACACATGATAGCTTTGTGAGTGATCTTTGCTAAGTCCTAAGTACTCATCTAAATTAATTGTTTTTACATTTTTATAAGAAACGCGATTTGCTTGATTGCCTTCGATTAAATTTTCATAAAGACCGACTGGTGTACTTCCTGTTGCTAGTCCTAATACTGCATGTTCATTTGCTAGAACAGTCTCTTCAACGATTTCTGCTGCTTTTTTACTCATCTCTTCGTAATCTTTAAGTACAATAACTTCCATACTGAAACCTCCACAATTATGTTTTTTAGAATCCTTATAAATATACCATAAGAGGCACCAAAAAAAGTAAAAAACAAACTTTTTTTTGCCTCTTTTTTTACTTTATTCAGCGGAAGCCTCCTACTTCTATAAATAGCGGGATGCATGCAAAAACACTTTAAATCAGATGCACTTCAAACTCTTTGCTAATTCAAGTTAAAGCCTCCGGCCGATGTCAATGTTTTCTACCTTCTCAATTCGGTTGTGCCAATTGAAGCCCATCACTCCTTATGATAAATTCCCATTTTCAACTTCTACATTGGGCACTTTAATCCTCTCAATCGTCATTTCGACACTGTTCGTTAAATTTAATATCCCAAGATTATCTAAGCTTTTTGCACTTTTGAAATTAAAACAGAAATGATGAGAAATTTCGCTTTTCATGCATTTAACATGGATAATTTTTTCCGACTTCTCTGTTAATTCAGCATACCTTTATCCCTCCCTTACTAGCATTCATTCTCTCAAATAAAACAGAAATCTTGGCGCATTCACTTCACAAAAAAACACTCACTTTGGACTAAATGCGCCGCCTTGAATTTCCCTAAACCCTCGGTGTTTGAAACATGCATAATCTACCGCCACAGTTACCAAATGAAGCGAACATAAATCCCCTCGAAAATAATAGCAATTGTCACAACGATTATCCGCAAACTCATCATGATAAATGCCTTTTCTTCGTAAAACAGCTGGATTCACTTTCAAATTTCGCCCAACACCAAAACGCTTTTGCTTTTCGGCATGCCGATTCATCGACTTGTTGAATTTATAAACCAACGCGGGATAAGTGCGCTTACGATCATTTTTCCAACGAATCTGATTCCATTTTTTATGATAAGTAGGAGGTGGGTTTGCTGTCGCTAGATTTTTAGGGATTTCTTTTATTATTGGAATGTCTTCCATTTCCGTTCGCTCAACATAAGGTTCAAGTTGCTTTTTTCGAATCGCTAAAAATCCAGTTACCTGAATCCCTTCATTTGCATCCAATAAAACTTGCAAGCGATCATTTTGAATCCTTTGGAAGGAGTCTTCAAGATCGAGCGCAATTCTCATTAAAAAAGTATCATCTTCATTCTTTTTTAATAGAAAATGGTGGTGCTTTACAATCCCATCTTCCATTTCCCGCGCATAGACGGATGAGATTTCAACCTGTAGTTGAATCTTTTTCAATGTTAGATTAAAATAATATCCCCTAGAATTCTCCGTCATTTCCTTTATATTCATCTGATTGACTTGAATGAGTAATCGTTTTTTATCACTAGAAACGCGAACGCGTAGCTTCATGCAAACACCTCCTTGCGATTATGTTAAATTATGTCATTTGTTTTTAGTTGTATTCATTGCAGCTAATCTGCCGTTCTTTAAATTTATCATTTATTATAGTCTCTTTCCAATAGAACCTCCCCTCTTCACTCATTCGAATGAAAACAGTGAGCTAATTCTTAGTGATAAGGATGAAAAGCGAACGAAATCAAGACTTAAAAGTTGATTTCATTCGCTTTTTATTTACAACGCTTTTTTTGCTACTTTTAATCAATTGCATTCATATTTCATACAATCTTCTTTTTATACGATTCGTAACTCTTCCAAACTTGATAACCCAATTGACCATAAAATGTTGTCAGCGTTGTCCAATCAATGACAATATGCTTGATGTTGCGCTTCTTTAAAAACGCAATGGCAGCTTGTACAATCGCAATTCCATATCCATTTCCTCTTTCATTGGGATTAATACCAAGAGGGCCAATACCACCTAATGGCTCAGTAAATAATGGAGACCAATAAACATTTTGAGCAATAAAAGGTGATAGTTCATCATTGATTCTGGAAAATCCAATAATTTCAGTACCTTTTTTAAGAATGACAAATTCCCTGCCTGTTCCACCTTTTTTGAAATAATGAATCGCCTCATATTCCCAACGTCCTGGAAAACATTTATTTAAAAAAGTTAAAAATTGCTCTTTTTGATTTTCTTGTAAAATCGAAAATGACACATTTGGAATTTTTGGCAAAACAACTTCTGTATTTTCATGATAATGACAAATTAAATCATGTTCTTGTCCAAATTTTTGATAGCCCCTGCGTTCAAACCAATCCACTGTTTCCTCACTTTGTTGTGGAATTCCCGGAAAATAATGCCATGGGTCTTTTCCTATTAAAATCTCTTGACATCCTTCTTCTTTCAACATTCGTTCGGCGTGTTTCAATAACTTACGCCCAATCCCTTGATGGCGATATTGTGGATCAACCAACAGAATTTGTATCCACCCGAGGTCCTTTCGCATAGGTACATCCAATTGTTCCCGCCATTTCTTCACGACAATAAAACCAGTGACTTCTTGGTTAGCATCTACTACAATTTGTGATCCCTTACGCAATATATTTTCATCGTTGAAGCTATTTTGTTCAAATAAAGAAGCACGCATTGGAAATTTGTCACCCAGGACCTTATTCCATAAATCTACTAATTCCGGTAACCATTGACGGTCCCATGGTATCAATTTCATAGTTTAATGCCCCCAATCATCACTCTGTCTCGTTTTTCTTATGAATCAGTTCAATCGCTTTTCTTACATAACCATTACTTAGCTCGATTGCTTTTTTTGCTTCTGTAAAATTAACATTTCCTTTAATCATTACTATCGATGGTTTTACTTCTTTATTTGCCAAATAAAGTACTTCTTCAGCTTTTTCATACGAAACACCTGTAATTTCCATAATCGTACGTTTTGCTCTTTCAACTAACTTATAATTACTGGCATTTAAATCCACCATTAAATTTTCATATACTTTTCCAAGCTTGATCATTACTGCTGTACTAATCATATTTAGAATCATTTTATGGGCAGTTGCAGCTTTCATACGTGTAGATCCTGTTAATACTTCTGGACCTACAACTACTTCGATTGCAGAATCTGCATAGGCGCTAATTGCTGAATTTTCGTTACAAGTAAGTGAGACCGTATAAGCACCTAGACTTTTCCCATATTTTAAAGCACCAATTGGATAAGGTGTTCTACCACTTGATGTAATACCAATAACAACATCATTGGCAGTAATTTCGCGTTTTTTTAAATCTAATTCGCCTTGTAGTTCATTATCCTCTGCACCTTCTACTGCTTGAAAAAATGCTGTATTTCCTCCTGCCATAACAGTTTGAACTATTTCAGGTGACGTCATAAATGTTGGTGGGCATTCAGATGCATCAATCATGCCTAACCTTCCACTTGTACCAGCACCTACATAAAAAAGTCGTCCCCCTTTTGCCAATGACTTATAAACTCGTTCAATTACAACCGCAACTTTAGGTAGTACGAGTTCAACAGCATGTGCCACCCCTTTATCCGCTTCATTAATTATTTGAATCATCTCTAACGACGTCATTTGATCTAACTTAAGACTTGCGTTATTTCTTTGCTCTGTCGATAAATTATATAATTCCATAGTTGAATCGAACCCCTTATCATTTCAAAATTCTAAGTTCGCTTTTATTCTTTTAAAAATGCAACAGCTTCTCTCGTTGCATCAATATATTCGATCATTTCATCATATTCTTGTGATACTAAACACATAAATAAAATGTCAATCAAGTGAAGTTGTGCAATTCTTGATGAAGTTGCACCACTTCTAAATGTCGCTTCTTTTGCAGCCGAAGTGTGTAATTGAATATCTGCATGATCTGACACAATCGACTGACCATACTTTGTCATACTAATCGTTGTCGATCCTTTTTGCTTTGCAAGTTCAAGTAGTTTTGCAACGCCTTTCGTTTGACCTGAAAATGAGATCCCAACAATTACATCTTCAGGTCCTTTATTTGCAATCGCTGTAGCTGCAATATGAACATCCGAAAATGATTGAACATCTTTATTTACTCTTAAAAACTTTTGTTCAGCATCAATTGCTGAAATATACGAAGCACCAAAACCGATAAATACAATTGACTTAGCCTGAATCAGCGCTTCTACAGCTGCTTTCAAACTGTCTTCGTTCATGATATCAATTGTTTCCTGAATCGTTTGGATTGTATTCGATGTCATTTTTGCAATTATTTCTTTGTATTCTTCATTTGGTTCGATATCTCGGTATCCGATTACTGGATCCCCTTGTAAATCACCCGCCACGCGAATTTTCAGTTCTTGAAAGCCGTTGAAACCTAATGATTTACATAATCGAATCACTGCCGCGCCACTCGTTTGACTCTTCTCTCCTAACGTGGAAGCTGTCAGTCGAATTGATTCTTTCGGATGTGCAATAATATACTCCGCTAATTTCTTCTCTGATGGTGTGAGCGTTTCTAACATTTCGTTCAGAATAACTAGTCCACCTTTGACAGAATTCATGTTCCCTCCTCCTCTCTTAAGCTAATAATCATATTGTTAATCAATCTATCGGTAGGCATTCGCTTCTCTGTTAAATAAGCACCTATTAAAGATCCACCTACTGGTTGCATTTCAGGGCATACTACTTGAAGATATTTATAATTTAATAGTTCTTGTTCAATTAAACGAGGTAAAATCATTTTGTCATTGAAAACACCGCCACATAATACAACTTTTACGGGAGTATGAGACTTATAATGTTGCTCATATAATGCTAAAATTGAATCGGCTAATCTTTTGGCAACGCTTTTTACAATTCCAATTGCAACTGCATCATTTTCTTTATAAACTTGGAAAACGACTTTCGATAATGGGGATAGTTCATCTTTAGGTACGGGTGCATGATAAATTTTTGAAATAAGCATACGTCCATTTGGAACATTGAAATGACTCAATAATTTTTCCGTTAATTTCGTTTTTGGTCCGATGCAATCTAATTCTGCCAATACAGCAATCACAGCTTGCTTTCCAATATCAAATCCACTACCCTCATCACCGAACAAATATCCCCAGCCACCAACACGACAGTGTTCATTTTGTTCGTTTATTCCGTATGTAATGGATCCCGTTCCAGCGATTTGTACGATGCCTGGTTCGCCAAATGTTCCTGAATACAGTGCGTTTATTGAATCTGGTTGAACTTGAATATGCACTTCTTCTGAAACAATTCTTGCTAATATACATTTAATTTTCTCTTGCGTTTCTTCTGTTCCTGCACCCGAAATGCCTGCAAATACACTTGTCACTTCTCTATATGCTTGAGGGACTTTTAATTGAATCTGTTGAAATAACTCTCTGAAATTTCGTTCAAGTCTTACAGCATCAATTAAATTAGGATTAGTTGGTCTCCCCAATGATCTTGCAAAGACAGAACCATTCATATCTGCTAAAACAATTTCTGTTTTTGTTCCACCGCCATCGATGCCAATTACATATCCCATTTACTTTCCTCCATCATCACTCTATTTAATAAAGTAGATATTGGTTTCGTATCGCCATAAATCGTTGGCATTCTTTTTCCATTGATGCTAAAAAATCATCTATACGCTGATTCTGTAAGCCATGTCTTAACAAGTCCGTTCCAATTAACAAATCCAAAAAGAAGCGGTTATTAAAATCTTGACTTCGAATAAATTCTACTTTTTCGGGATACAGTTCGACGAGTGTTTGTAAAAGCATAATCCCCATTCGAACCGGTTTCATCACTTCTCGATCTGTAATATGAATTTGAACCCCTTCACAAACTTCTCCCACAAACTTTTGATACATCGGCTGAAAAGTTGTTGGTCTGAATCTAACACCGGGTAACTCCAATTCCATAAGTTTCTCCGCCAATTCCCTTCCATTGATAAAAGGCGCACCAATGACTTCAAATGGTTTTGTTGTACCTCTTCCCTCTGAAACATTTAACCCTTCAATTAAACATGTTCCAGGATACAATAAACACATATTTATATTCGTAGCATTTGGCGTTGGTGAGACCCAATGAAGATTTGTCTCATCAAAATATTGATAACGTGACCATCCTTCCATTTCAATTACTTCCAATTCACAATGAATACCAAACTCCTCATTGAATAAAAGTGCAAGCTCTCCAATCGTCAAACCATGTCGAACTGGAATCGGGTATTGCCCCACAAAAGATGTACAATGTGCTTGGATTAAATTTCCTTCTACATCTAAACCGTTAATTGGATTTGGTCGATCTAAAACAACAAATCGTTTTCCCTCTTCCTTACAAAGTTGCATCATATTCGCCATTGTATATATAAAGGTATAATAACGGGAACCGATATCTTGTAAATCACAAAAAACAACATCTATATCTTTTAACATCGCTTTGTCTGGATTTTTATTTTCATGATATAAACTATAGACAAGTAGATTTGTATAGGGATCAATAGAAGATGAAATCCACTTTCCTTCTTGCGCATCCCCCCGTATTCCATGCTCCGGTCCATACAATGCAGTTAACATTAGCGTCTTATGTTCCGCAAACAGATCAATTGCAGAGACTAATTGATGATTCACTCCTGTACTATTTGTCAGTAAGCCAATTTTTTCACCTTTATAAGCGTCTGTATGCTTGGATAAAAAAACTTCCAAACCAATTTTCATCATGCGACCTCCTCTAACCTTTCACAGATCCATCCATTGCGCCGCCAATAAAGTAACGTTGTAGCGATAAGAAGAACACAAGAATTGGAATCATCGTAATAATTGCCCCTGCTGAAATTAGTCTCCAGTCAGATGTAAATGTACCCGACAACATATTTAAACCGAGTGGTAAAGTGAACATACTTTGATCATTCACAATAATTAATGGCCATAAAAAATCTCCCCAAGCAGATACAAATGTGAAAATTGTTAGCGTCACAATTGCGGGTTTTGCGAGTGGAATTAAAACACGAAGCCAAATTTGGAAACGATTCGCGCCATCCATTACTGCTGATTCGTCCAGTTCCGTTGGGATTGTTATGAAGGCTTGACGCATTAAAAATACGCCGAATGCTGTCGTTACATGTGGTAATACCATCCCTAAATAAGAATTTTGTAATCCCAAATTTAATGAAATGATATAAACCGGAATCATTAATAATTGAAACGGAATCATCATCGTACTAATGATTAAAATAAATATCGTGTTTTTACCTCTAAAATTCATACGAGCCAAAGGATAAGCTGCCAATGAACAAAATAACACATTCAAAATAACTGTTAAAAATGCAACAACCATACTATTGAATAAATATCTCCAAAACGGAAAAGTATCCATTACTGTCACAAAGTTTTGCAAGGTAGGTTTCTCTGGTAATAGTTTAGGAGGATATTGGAATATATTTTCGCTACCAGATTTTAATGCCGTTGATAGTAACCAAAGAAATGGTCCAATCATAAAAAGGGTCACAACAACTAAAAGGGCATATAGCAATATCTTCTTAATTAAATTTTGTTGCTTTCTTTTATTTTTTCTAATGGACATTGAAATCCCTCCTATACTGTTTTATCTTTTCCCATAACTTTAATATTAATCAATGAAAATACGAGCGTTAATAAAAATAACACAACACCGGCTGCACTTGCATACCCCATATTTAGTCGGTCAAAAGCCTCTTTATAAATATAAAACACAAGCGTTTCCGAACTATGAAGAGGACCGCCGCCCGTCATAACATAAATTTCTTCAAATACTTTCATCCCTGCAATCGATGACATAATCGTTACAATGAGTACAAATGGCATTAACATTGGGATTGTGATTTTCGTCATTTGTTTCCACCAGTTTGCACCATCAATTTGTGCCGCTTCATAAAGCTCATGCGGGATAGATTGTAATCCAGCTAAATAAATAATCATATAATAGCCAAGACCTTTCCAAATCGTCACAATCATTACAGCAAAAATTGCGGTATCTGTTGAAGATAACCAAGGGATAGGTTCAGTGAGGACACCAACTAATTCAAGTATGTAATTTAATAAACCATTTTCTTTATAAACCCAGTCCCACGCAATACCCGCGACAACTAACGAAGTTACAACTGGAATATAATAAGCTGAACGGAAAAAACCGATTCCTTTTAAATTTTGATTGACTAACACAGCCATAAATATCGGAATAATCACGAGTGCCGGTACAACACCAATGACATAAATAAAAGTATTTTTTAACGTTTTCCAAAATAAATCATCTTGAAATAACTTCTCATAGTTTTCAAGAGCTATATAATTGGGATCCGTAATCATATTGTAGTCTGTTAAACTCATCCATATCGCTTGAATCATCGGATAGAAAATAAATGCGCCTAAAATCGCACAACCTGGCAATAAAAATAAATACGGGGTCAATTTATTGGTTCTCATAGTACTCACTCCATTCTTCAAGGCGATTTACATAATCTACTTTTATAAAAAACAGGGCAGGTTCAAAATCCTACCCTGTTTTACAATTTATTTGCTTAAAATTGCATTCCAAGCTTCTTCTGCTTGGTCTAATGCCTCTTGAGGTGTTTTATTGCCTAACATTGATTCAGATAAAGCATCTAACATTGCTTCTCTTAGCTCGTCATAATTTTCCATTGGTGGCACAAGTAGTTCAGCATCTACTAACTGTTCTGCCGACTTAATTCTAACTAAGTCACTTGGCTCAGCATCTTCCCCGACTTCTGTAAAGTATGGATCATCCAAAGCTTCTAGCGCTGATGGTAAAATCGGCGTTAATTTTGTAAACGCTAATTGGTTCTCTGCATTTGTTAAAAATAATGCAAACTGAACTGCCGCTTCTTGATTTTTGCTTTGGCTTGGTACAACAATATTTTGGACACTCATTGTTTTCTTACCTGAATCTCCGGTAATTGCACCAGATGGTAATGTGTTTTCATAAATATCTGGTGCGTTTTCTTTAATTTGTGAAATGAACTGAGACCCTGCGAAAAATGCCACCTGACCTGCTTGGTACATATCAATTGTATTTCGTTGATCGCCTGTTAAAGCATCACTTGGGATCAATTTCTCTTCATATAATTCAGTGAAATACTCAAAAGCTTTTAAACCTTCAGCCGTATTAAAAGCAGCTTTTGTACGATCTTCATTCGTTAATTCTGCACCCATGACAACCATATGTTGTAAAACGAGCGATAAATCTAATGAAGGATAATAACCGTATTTACCTGTTTTCTCTTTAATAATCTTCGAGTATTCTTTTGCTTCTTCATATGTTGTTGCTGGCGATTCAGGGTCTAACCCTGCTTCTTCGTAAATTGCCTTGTTATTTAACGTTACTTCTGTCGATAAATACCATGGAATGGCAAAGATATTTCCATTTAATTCATTCGCTTCCCAAGCACCTTTTACATACAATGCTTTTTGTTCATCAGTGAGTGCTTCATCCATATTGACAAGTGCATCAAGACTTGCAAGACGAGATGCAAATGTTGGGTTTAAGTTCACAACATCCGGTGCTGTTTTAGAACTAACAGCCGTTAAAATTTTCTTATCTAAATCAGCGGCCGGCACATCTAACCAATCAATTTTAATTGTTGGATTCTGCTCTTCAAAGTCATCAATGACACCTTGAATATAATCTGTAAATGTCGGTTGTAATTGCATCGTCCAAAATTCAATCGTTGTTTCTTCACCTGATGTTTCTTTTCCCGTATCTTTTTCAGGTTCAGTTGATCCATCTTTTTCATTGCCACATGCTGCCACGAACATCATCACTGCTAGTAATAATAATGCGATAAATCCATTCTTTTTGTTCATCTTATTGACCTCCCAGTAAAAGTAATGAAACGGTTAAACCATATTTTCTGACTCCTCACCTCCTTTACTAAATTGAAATCCATCAGAATACTAAATCATATTTTTTCAATCGTAACAGGTAAGGACCCCTTAGCTTTTTCTGTCTCCAACAATGCTTCAACACATGCCTCAACTGCATTTTTTGATGGTTCATATATCGCAACCAATGTATTTGCTTCAAAATAATTTTTTAATAAGTAAGGACTTTTAATTGAAATAACGACTAGTTTTTCAGGCGGAAACGCTGCATAAATTTGCGCAAGGTCCCGTTCATCTGGATTTATGTCATCTGTAAATAATAAAATGACATCGACATTGTTTGCTGAGTGATTTATTTCAATCTCCCCACCAGTGATGGATTGCTCCGTGATTTCCGCTATGCTTGAAAGCGCTGACATATCCTTTAAGCTGAATGAATCATCCGACATATCTTCCGCAAATGTTTTAGGATTCGATAATTTCCAAACTATATGTAGACATATTTTATTCTTTTGAGAAATTGGCAAAAGACCATCATTTTTTACAATTGTAATTGCTTTTTGATAGGTTGAGTTCGATAACTTTTTAATATTATCCGAAGTTTCGGAATTTAAGTTATTGTCATATGCCCACTGTAAACGCATCTCTTTAACACGCTGAATTCTTTCTAGCGCTTCATCAATTCGTTCCATTTTCAACTCGCCCTGTTTTACAGCTTTTTCAAGATGGTCAATCACTTTGATTTGCTCCTCATATGTATGGGAAACTATCAAAATATCAGCACCTGCTTTTAATGCGCGTAACGCTCCTTCAGGTATCCCAACAGATTGAGAAATCGCATACATTTCAAGGCAATCTGTTAACACAAGCCCATCAAAACCCATTTGTTCCCTAAGAAGCTTTGTAATAATATTCTCGGATAAAGATGCAGGGATAGATGCATCTGGGTCAATTGCTGAATAATGGACATGGCTAATTAAAACACTATCGATATTTTGTTCGATTGCTCTTTTAAATGGAACAAGCTCCACTTCTTTTAATCTCTCATACGAATCGGTTACGATTGGCACCTTCAAATGTGAATCGCTATGCGTATTTCCATGCCCTGGAAAATGTTTTCCACTCGTTAAAACGCCAATATCTTGATGCCCTTTAATAAATTTAATCCCATGATCCGAAGCCATTTGAACACTTTCTCCAAACGATCGTACCCCGATGACAGGATTTTCTGGATTATTATTCACATCAAGTACAGGAGCTAAATTCATATTAATGCCCAATGATTTCATGACATTGGCCGTCGCATAACTTACTGCATAAGTTGTTTCTTTTTCATTAATCGCTCCAAGTGCCATATTTCCAGGAAAATCCAATATCGTCTTGTGCAGCCTTCTCACAACTCCATTTTCTTGATCTGTCGCAATAATTAATGGATATTGCTGACCACTTTTTCGAGCCAATTCTTGTAATTCACAAGTCAATCTTTTAGTTTGATTGTCTGTTTCTATATTTCTTGTAAATAAAATAATCGCGCCAACTTTATGATTTGAAACCATATCAATCACTTCTGGTGTTATTCTTGGACCATCAAAGCCGACCATCATTAGTTGAGCAACCTTTTCTCTAATAGATAATTTGAATGTCGTAATAAAACATCCCTCCCTTTAGAATAACGATAGACTTTTCAAATTAATCAAAGTATAACCAATAAAATTTCACTAGTCAACAAAATTAGTGAAATAAAATTTCAGTCGATTTTCTCTAAAATAAAAAAGCATCCTTATTCACTTATACCAAAAGACTCATCTTTCCATTATCCAAAGTCTGAGAGAATCTGGTTTATTTTAAAAGTAGAAAGGGTAACCACACTTAAGGTGATATTTCTAAGCGGAGGTAAATAATAAATGGAGAGGAGGATGATTTCTCATCGAAAAGAAAATTATACCGGCAGAACTTTCAATTTGTCGGGCACATCTTTCTTTTACTTTACCATTTGGGTTTGACAAGAAAAGAAAAAAGACGTTTGCATCTTCACTCGAGATGCATGGATTTGAATTCTTTAATTTAAATGATTTGTCACAACAAGAAAATCTTTACGGAGATGGTATATCTGTTGGTGCCGAAGAACTTGAACAGTATTTTCTTCCTTACACAGAACATATTCTTTTCCCTTTGTCCCTGGAAGAGAATGGATTTCATAGGTTCACAAAATGTTTCAACCAGTCATTTATTTTGCATATCAATGAAACCGATACACCTTTTCACATTCAAAGCATGGATGTTATTCTTGGTCCTTTTGGATTTGCTTTTCTAACAATCCGCGTCTCTCTAAACAACACTGAAAAAGACCTTTCTGAAGTCCTTGATTTTGCGCATCATTTTAGAACAGTGGAAGCCAAGTTGGATGAAGAACAAGGCGCGTTTATTTCATGCGCACAAAATGATAGTCAATTATCGGTTCATGACCTACTATTTAAGCTATTATGTCCTTTCTTGAAAGATTTTTTATTAGACGATGAGAAAATGGATCGCTATTTTGGTTCACTTCCTTACTTTGTAGATGAAAGGATGCTCGTAAGCGCATTTCTTTTCACTCCAGAAGATACCGAAATAAAGGAAGAGCAATTGTATCGGATGGGGTCTGTAGATGGGCGTACCGCTGACGGTTCAATTTTTATTTCGGCAAATAATCCCGATTACATACATCGGTTTCTACAAAATCATTTGCATGACAGGTGGGCGCCAAAAACTTATACGATTGTCTCAGACCATGCTTTTATGACGATTACAACTGAAAAACCTGAACAAATTAAGCGCATGCTTTCACAGTTTATGGGTACACATTATTATAATTTTCTTTTACATTACTTTTATAAAACGATGTTACTCCGTGTTGCTTTTGAATACAGCAAGATTGACTGGAATAAAGATGAAGAATATGTCAAATCTCTTATTAAATTCATTAATTTATTTTCGTCTTTATACTACAATAAAGAAGTGAGTACACGGTCTGAAGGCAAGGAATTAACGGACATGTTCCGCCACGCATTTCAAATTGAATCCCATTTCAATAAAGTAAGCAATACTTTAAATGAATTATATAAAAGCCAGGAAAATTTGGCTGATAATCGTATGAATATGCTTCTGTTTGTGTTAACCATTTTCACAGTAATTTCCGGCATATACGGCATGAATCTGGTAATTGAAGATTGGGAAACTCATACAGGTTGGAAAGATTTTGTAAACTACACAGTATTTGAATGGATATCCTTTATCACAGCAGTAGTCGGAATTGGTTTATCGGGCTATTTAGTGATTGTGACACTCGGCAAAATAGTACGAAAGAAATTGCGAAAACACAAATCGAAAAACCAGTTGGATTAACCGTTCAATGAAGTGCAGGATTTAGCCATATATACGATTACTTCTTCAGCGAATCCTAACTGTGACAAACTTTTCAAAAAAAGAAGTGACATTAAATTTGGTGAAAAAAGATATTAAATTTTCACTACTTCTCCTGATAGATTCATGGTGATGCTCTTTCATCTAACCAATATAAGCAGAGGAAAGTCTTCCTCCGACTTCTCCTCTGCTCGTTTTTTAATTTCGAATTGCAACGACCTCAATTTTATTTTTTGTAAAAGACGCTTTTATGTATTTCGCAAACTGCACAGCATTCGTACCATCCCCATGAAGACAAATTGTATCTGCTTGAAGTGACACTTCTGTTTGTTGTTCGGAAATTACTTTTCCTTCCGTTACCATTTGAATCACTTGTTTGACTGATTCATTCTCATCGGTAATGATTGCATTGTCTTCACTACGAGAAGTCAATGTACCGTCCGCTTGATAAGTACGATCTGCAAACACTTCATGCGCCGTTCGTAAACCTAATCGTTCGCCAGCTTTCGTTAATTC
This sequence comes from uncultured Sporosarcina sp., assembly GCA_947644645.1. Lineage (GTDB taxonomy): Bacteria > Bacillota > Bacilli > Bacillales_A > Planococcaceae > Sporosarcina. Next base: position 19,747 of record CANSAF010000046.1, read on the forward strand.
ACTGCCCGCTAGTCCAAATAGTACGAGCTGATCCGATACATCATATACTGCTTTGGCGATTACTTCTGCAAGTTTCTCGTCTGTCGCCGCCATATTGTATAACGCACCATGCGGTTTTACATGTTGCATCGTTTCCCCAAACGTTGTTAAAAATCCTTGCAAAGCACCAATTTGATAAACGACCAAATCATATGCTTCTTGCGGTGTAAGATTCATTTCCCTTCTGCCAAATCCTTGTAAATCAGGTAGTCCTGGATGCGCACCAATCTTCACACCATTGTCAATCGCCAGCTTTACTGTTTCACGCATCACACTTGGGTCTCCCGCATGAAAACCACAAGCAATATTGGCGGATGTGACGTATTTTAAAATCTCACGTTGTTCTCCCAATAAATAACGCCCAAAACTTTCTCCCATATCACAATTCAAGTCTACTTTATACAAAGTGATCCCCCCATCTTGTTTTTCGAAAATTAACAATTATAATCAAATTAATAGTTCTTCTTCTATTTTATACTACTTAAAATCATTTAGGGGGCGAGAATTTTATGGTGAAACAAATAACGATTCAACCATTAGGAGATGCTGCTTTAATCGTCAACTTTGGTGAAGGAATCTCTCCTACTTTACATAAAAAAGTTCAAAATTTACAGTATGCTTTAGAAAAAAATCCATTTAAAGGATTTATAGAAGCCGTCCCTGCTTACAATACTATAACCGTTTATTATCAGCCATTCATCGTTTACAAATCGTATCCCGAAAAAGAAAACACTACTTCATTTCAAAAAGTAAGCCTGTTTATTCAAAAAATCATCAGTGATTTAAATCATGAGGTAACATTGGAAGAATCTATTATAAAAATTCCCGTCCTGTACGGCGGTGAATGGGGACCTGATTTAGCTGAGGTTGCGTATGTCAATCACCTGACGCCTAAAGAAGTCATCCGGTATCATACAGAAAAAGATTATTTAGTGTATATGCTTGGTTTTGCGCCCGGTTTTCCATTTCTTGGTGGGATGGATTTACGCATCAAAGCACCTCGAAAAGAATCACCAAGACTTAAAATTCCTGCGGGCTCTGTCGGTATTGCCGGCGAACAGACGGGCATTTATTCTCTGGAAACACCTGGTGGTTGGCAAATTATTGGTCGAACGCCTTTGGATTTATTTTTACCCGAACAAACACCGCCCACTTTATTGCAACCAGGCAATAAAGTTCGATTTGTGCCAATTTCGGCGGCAGAATATCGACTTTTGAAGGAGGAAAAACGATGCCTATTGAAGTCATTCATCCAGGACTGATGACCACAATTCAAGACTTAGGGCGATTCGGCGCACAAAAATACGGCGTCATTGTAAGCGGTCCCATGGATACATATTCTTTTCGAATTGCCAATATTTTAGTCGGGAATAAAGAACAGGAAAGTGCAATTGAAATGACTTTACTCGGCGCAACGCTCAAATTTACAGAGGATTGTTTAATTGCCTTAACGGGTGGAGATTTCAAAGCTAAAATTGACGGGAAATTGGTTCCTATGTGGCGACCTGTCTTCATTCGAAAAGGATCAATTTTAAAATGTGGGCCAATTGTAAAAGGTTGTCGAAGTTATCTAGCCATTGTTGGCGGAATCGATGTCCCTCTCGTTATGAATAGTAAAAGCACTTACTATGCGCGCGAAAATTGGTGGCTTTAGAGGCCGTGCGCTTAAGAAAAAAGATCGTCTTTCTTTTGGGGAAATGACTTCAAAAAATCAAAAAATATTTGACCTCGTCAAAAAAGAAACGAGATATGTTTCGTGGTCAGCCAATAGACATCTCTCATTTTCAAAACCACAAATCATTCGCGTTCTTCCCGGCACGGAATTTAAAAGATTTGATGCTTCTAGTCAGCAAAATTTATATAAAAAAACTTATACAATTACAACTCAATCGGATCGAATGGGTTATCGTTTAAGTGGAGAATCCCTTACATTAAGCGAATCTTTTAACTTATTATCTGAAGGCGTTACTTTCGGTACAATTCAAGTGCCATCTAACGGACAACCGATTATTTTAATGGCAGACCATCAAACAACTGGCGGCTATCCGAAAATCGGACAAGTGATTTCTGCAGATTTGCCAAAACTCGCACAGCTGCAACCCAATGCGACAGTTCAATTTCAGCGAGTGACAATGGCGGAAGCTGAGCGGGCGTTTTTTGACAGTGAAAAAATCATTCGAACCATCGAACGAAGTATTTGTCTAAAATCAGATTCCTATGAACATAAAGGTATTTAAACACCGATTTTAAAAGTGATTTGCAAACAGGTGGCGATCCGAGTTAAAAAAGAACTAAACCAAGCCTATAACAACGCCCACCTATTCATCTGGTGAGCGTTGTTATAGGCTTATGTAAAAAAACTAAACATCACCTATATACTTTAAATTCAACAACCTTTGGGTATTCCGAAGTGCCTGAAACATAAGCCTCATAATTATCATCTTTTATCCAATTTCTAGATTCATCTTTAATTTCACATAATCGCTCGCAGAATGAGGAACCTTTATCCCCTTCTGACGGACCGCCCCGTCCCCTGATAAACAGATAAGCACAATTTGACGATTACCCTTGAAACACTCTTTCTTAACTCATCTCTTCTCTGCATCAACTTCAGTCGTCGCCATAATGTCAACTCCATTCAACGCTTGTGTCGCCAGTCGATCTGCTTCTTTATTTGCATTACGATTCACTAAATAATAATCGGGATGCAGCTGAAGCTCTTCTAGTCCTGCTTCAATTTTATCCGCCCAATCCGATAAATTCTTTTCAATCGCAGGCCATTCTTCCGTCAAATGATTGATAACGACAAGAGAGTCTCCAATAATTCGCACTGGTAAATGATTTGCACCTAACAGGGATAATTCACACACACAAAGATGAAGCGCCGCATATTCTGCTTCATTATTTGATTTTAGTCCTTCAACCGATGCATTTCTGCGCAGTCGATAGGATTTACCATCTTGCTCATAATAAATCACACAGCCTAGCCCAGCCATTTTCGTCTCATGGTCAAATCCACCATCAAAATAAACAATCAAATTATGCGGTTCTGTTTTAATCGCCGTTAAATATTTTTTCAGTTCTTTAATGGTCCAAACAGCGTCAAGTTCATCAACAACACGAATCTCTTTCGCACGTCCTGTCTTTTGTAAATCTTCCGCAATGACCATCGCTCGCCTTGCTTCGATTTCATCAGAATAAAAAACCACTTCTTCCGTAGATTTTGTATAACGCCATTCAATTCGAACTTTCATGAAAACACCTCCGCGTAATTGCTGCCTATTTGGCGATTAGTATGCACTTTTGACGATTTTTATATTCCACGCTTGCTACAATTAAAACTACAATATCCCCCAAAAAACACTCGTTTGAGAAGTCAAAAAGAAAAGCAACATGCCAAAAACGACAACTTTAATCATTTGTTTTGGCGACTGATATAAGATAATTGTCGTCGCAATCAATAACAAGAACTCTAAACTATAGCGAATATCAAAATACCAAAAACCGAATGCAAAAGCTTGTCTTGCCATAAACATCAACATAATCGTAGAAATGATCATTGCAATAAAGCCGTGTCCTTTCGCATACCAACAACTAAAAGCCAAAAATGGTGAGATTAGCGTCATCACAACCCAAATCATCATATAAGATTTAGGAAAAAATCCCGCAATTGTCACCGTGTAAAAATAATAACTGCCCACCATCCCTATAAAAAATAAAAAGACATTTACTGCAGCTCTTCTTGGAGATTTGCTATAAAGCGAAATCATAATCGCAATAAAAACCCATACACCCATTCGTGAGAAAAAGTTGCCCAAATCCATTGTTTCCAGCAGAAAAGGTGAACTATTACTAGCCGTTTCATCTAGTATTTTGGATATAAGACCTAAAACAACCCCCATGACAAATAGTAAACTAGAAGAGATGATTTTT
>CANSAF010000047.1 GCA_947644645.1 uncultured Sporosarcina sp.
TACAGTAGTAGAGAATTTTTATTATTTCTCTGTCCACTATATTGGGAGCATATCACATTCAATATGATGGTTGGCTGTTGCTGTTTGAATAAACGAGGTGAGGATGATTTACTACTCTCAGGAAATATTCACTCACGGGATATCTTCAGTGCTAAAAAATTCATCTGAACTTTATCCGAAAACATAAAAAAACGATTCTTCCATCTATCAGGAAGAATCGTTTTTTCATTGTTATTTTGTAATGAACGTTTGGGTTATCGCTTGTTGTAAAAACTCATTGTTTTTCGTGTAGCCTTTTAACTGTTGTTCAATTACTAACGTGTATTGATTGCCGCGTTTATAAGCTTTTTTCGGGCTGACGATGATTTGTTTACGGTCATTGCTTAATTGTAAACTAACAGGAACTTGTTCACCTGTGTAATCATCGACAACATAAATTAAATCACTGTAGATTGCTTTTTTATCGACAGGTGCGTTGAACGAAATTGTAAAGCTATGACTGATTGGACGTGTAATTGGTGCTTGCCACTGTCTTTCGCTTGTTTTTACAACTTCATTAATCGGGCTGACGATGGAATCTTTCAATACATAAGCATAGAGTGATTTGTTTGTTTTGATTGTTTGACCTGCTCGGTAAAGCTGCCAATCATTTAACGTGCTTTCAAAATCAGTATGCATATAACTTTTTAACTCGGTATTACGCACACTTCTTTCAAAATCGACTGTTTTACTAGAAGTCGTGTAAAAAATTTGACCGTTGGCACCGCCAGATAAACGATATGAATTATTGCCAGTTTCTTGTATCGTTGGTGCTTGAATGCCATCGATAAATGCGTATGTTCCAGGTGATGTGACTAACCCAATTAAGTTTTTACCTTGTTTTTGTGTCGGCTGGATAATCGCATACAATTGATTGTCTTCACGGACAAGTTTTGCTAATTGTTTATTTGATGAACTTGTCACTTCAAATTCAATCGGTCTCATTAATTCTCCACTACCAAAACGAATTTCGGTTGCGAACTGCACAGTTTTAGCCCAAGCTGGGTCCGTTGTACGTGCTGTAAAAGCATCCTTTTTCACCGTAATAGCAGGGCGTGTCGTTTCTTTCACATTTGCTGCTGGAACATGGATTGCACGGTCATCTCCAACGAAACTAACCCCTTTATTTGCCGCTTCATTCATTTCGGCAGGCGTTAAAGTTGTTGTTGAACTCGTCGTTGTAAAAGATGTACGTTTAGTAATCGTATTGGTCCATGTTTCTGTTTCAAATGATTGTTTGACTACAGTTACTGTATACGTTTTGGCTTCGCCTTTTTCAGGTGTTACGGTATATTTGACAGCGTTTGTAAAGTTTTGCTTCGTTGTTCCGCTTGTTTGTTCCGTAAAGTTTACAGTTACTTTACCGTTTGCTTGGAACACAGCTGTTAAGTTCGTAACATTTGTATCTTTCGGAACGACGACTTCAATGTTTCCAGACGCATGATCAATCGTACCTGTCGCTCTTTTATTGCTTGCGTAAACAAGTTCAAAAGAAGTCATTAATGCCGTTTCATCAGCATCTTCAAATAATGTTAAATTGACAGGGTCTGATGGCGTACTCGAAACGCCATTTACAGTTTGTGTGACATAATAACCAAGACCTGCTGGAATATCTTTAAAAACTGAATCCCCCGAAGCTTTTGAGCGCTGCGACTTAATTAATTCTCCGTACTTATTGTATAAATTAACCATCGTTACAATATCTTCATGGAAGAAAGTACCTTCGACTTCGATACGACTTTTACCAGCTTTAGCTTCGATTTTTTCGATTGCTGGTGGTGCGATTGTAATCGTTCGTCTTTTTTCATCAGCTTTTGTTCCACGATTTGCTGTAACGTTATAAGCGATTTCATAGACACCAGGGAACTCGATTTTCACGCGTTGATCACAATTAGGTAGCGTGTCGTCAGAATCATTACAAATTTCTTTACTGTTATAGAAAATTTTACGTTTAATATTATTTGTTAGTTCATTATCATTGTCTAAATAATCTTCGGCAAAAGCACCCGGATCTACAAAAGTACCATGAGTACCATTAAATTCATATTCCATATCGGGTTTATCCCATGTGAAGAACATGTTTTCAGACCCTTTAATTGTGATGTAAGGACGATCTGTGTCACGAACATCTACAATATTTGAGCGCATACTTTCTAACATTTCTCCTCCCTCGATAGAGAACTCTTGGACTACAAAATAACTCCCAGGAGGAATCCCTTTATCCGGATTGATAATATTTCCATTCCGATCCGTTGCATTTTTAAAAACATATGTCGTAGCATTTGCAGCAAGTGGCTTGGATACTGCGACAGGATTATTCGTATCATTGACATTATAAAGTTTTAAAATTGCGCCAGGGAAGGCATCTTTAACGCCAACTTCACCAATATCCGCGTCACTACCAATTGCAACAACCGCATGTGGTTTGACAACAACTGTACGAATCACTTCGTCAGCTACGTTTCCGGCATTATCCGTCACATTATACGTAACGTAATACTTACCGGGAACATCCATATTAACATTACTACTATCAATGCGGATTTTAGCGGTAATTTCATTGGCGTTGTCCACGTTATCAATCGCTTCTGCGCCGTATTCAATGTACAGACCACCACGAACAAATTCCACAGTTGAACTGTTTTTTAATGTAATAATTGGCTTTGTATCGTCTTTAATTTCAAATCGAGTAGATGTAGCACTTTCAATGCCATTGACAATTTGTGTTACATAATAATCTTTCCCAACGATGATGTCTGAAATGTCAAATGTCCCTTGTGAACTGTCATTGGCACGGACGATTGTTTTAATCGATTTGCCGTCTGGGTCTTGGTACACTTTTAATGTCGCATTGGCCATGACATTATCAACTTTTACATCCCCCGTATTACGTCCAGGTGGTTCTTCACCCGATTTGAACGTATTAAACACTTGAGCAATATCCAAAGTTGGAGGTGCGATTGTCACTGTTTTTGTAACGGAACTTTCATTTCCAGCATCGTCTATTGCTGTATAGGTTACTTTATACACACCTGGTGTATTCATTGTTCGATTTGGACTAACAGAAATATCAATTTTGGGCGTACTAATATTGTCTGTTGCTTTCACATCACTTGCGCTAACCTTATACTCCCAGTTCTCATAGTTTTTAGGCATAGATTCAAAAACTTCGGATGGACCAATTAATTCGATTGTTGGCGGCATTTCGTCAATAATGCTTACTTCGTTTGAGCGAATACTTTGTGCACCATTTTCTTCTTGAATCACATAGTATTTACCAGCACTTAAGCCTGTAAATGTGTACGTATCCGCATCTTCTACAACCCGAATTGTCGGCTCTTGTCCTGAGTCTACTTTATAAAGTAGTAAGCGGTTGCCGCGGCGTGTATCTTGTACTTCAATTGCACCGGCATTGTTATTTGGACCGGCCCCTTCAATTGTTACTGTCAGACGTACCGCTCTTGGATTAATATCAATAGAATTTGAATCGGTACTTGTAACACCGTTAATCGTTTGACGGACGCGGTAGTTATTCCCAGGTGGCACTTGTTCACTGCTATAACCGACACGGTAATAACCAATACCTGAGCTATTGGCATCTGTTTTTCTAGGAATAAAACCTGTGCGGTCATGGTGAATCGTTAACTCAGCTCCAGGATAAGCACCTGAAACAGTAATCTGACCTTGGTTATCTGGCTCTGTCACCGTAACTGGTTCTGGTAAAACGCGTGTTTCATTGGAAACGACTGTGGCGCCGTTAGCACTTTCTGTCACTGTATAAATTCCAGGTTCTAAGTTGTCGAATGTATAAGTCCCACCAGAACTTGCTGTACCCGAGCCACTAGAACCGCCTTCTTTTGCTGTTAAAGTTAATGTTGCACCTGGTGCTGCACCGCTAACAACTACAGAACCTTTTCCAGCACTCGTCACAGGATTCCCGTTAATCGAAATGGCTTCTGCCATCGGAATCGGTCCAATCGTCATCAGTACAAGCATAAATATCAATAAAATAGATAATGATTTTTTAAACATCATGTGCCTCCTTCCTTTATTTTACCTTGTAATAAAGTACTTCAAGTAAACGCTTATCATCATATACGTGAATTTCAAATGCTTGACCGCGTGATAAGCTGAACATACCTTTAGAAAATTCATTTACTTGTCGTTTTAAATTTTGGGGAATTGTCGTCCCTTCAAGTACCATTTCAACTTTTGTGACATTCGCATCGCTCTTTTTATTAACCAATATATTTGTTAGAAACGGTGTGAAATGTGTTTCAATCGACTCAATATAGTCACTTTCAACAGCAAAATTTTTCGTTGCTTGTTGTTTTAATGTTTCCCCTTGTGCAGACTTTATGGATTGTGGAATAACAAGTGTATATTTTTCGCCGAAAAGATACGGTTTTTCAGGTTCTACTATAAATTTCTTTGAATCTGCCGATATAGTAACTGAAACCGGGTGTTTTGTATGGTCATCGGATTGAATATAAACGTGCTCAAGACCAGAATGATGATTCACTTCTTGGTTGAAAGTGACATTCCAATCTTTCCATGAATCAACATTAGACTTTAAAGCTGCACTACTGGTCAATGGAAGGACACAAAGTAAAACCATTGCAAGTGAGAAAGTGATCATTCTTTTCAACATATAGATACCCCCTTTTTTAGCTGTATTTATCATTTTAAATGTGTAAAATGGAGAGTAATCATTGAATACTCTACTATTAATTATCGGAAAGGAAGTAGAAAAATGAAGGGCAACCGAAAAAAATCATGGTTTGGACTCATTTACATCGTGGTATGTCTGTTAGTATTTACTCAAATTGCGCCAATATCTACGGTTAAAGCAAATACATACCAAAATGGGCAAAGCTGTGCAATTGATAGAGGAACGGACACACTATTTGTCATTCAAGATACACCTGATATGAAAAAGATGGATATTGCATCCAATCCAAATTCTAAAGAAACGTATATTTCCGAGTCGATTAATTACTTAAAATCATTTAATGAAAATAAACGTAATGATCGTGCAGGTGTGATTGGTTTTAATACGAATGCGGTAAAACATGCGGAGTTAACGGATAATTTCTTTACAGTAGAAAGTTCGCTAAATACGCTTGAAAAAACGACGGGCTATACAAAAGGCGGTAATGATTTAAGTACCGGGATTGAGCTTGCATTAGCAGAGTTTAAAAAAAGCCCAAGTGACAATCAAAAAGACGTCATCGTGTTAACGACTGGTACTTCCATTAACAATGAAAAGTCTTTGAAGTTGGCACGTACAGCTTATGAAGAAGGTATTACGATTCATATTATGGCGATGGGTGCAACGACAGATATTGACGTAACAAGATTAACGGAAATTGCTAAACAAACAGGTGGTAACTACTACCATATTACAAATGCTTCGGCGATGAACAAACATTTAAGTGAATTGAAATACGGTGTTACAGATTTTAATGGACGTACCATTTCAAGTGATTGGAAATTAACAAACGATGTCGTAGAACCATCAGGATTACTCATTGAAGATAATGTGAAAGTTGATTTGAATGGCTATTCTCTAACCGTTCAAGGTGAAATTCATATGCAACCTTGTTCAGAATTACGTGCAGCAGATTATGGCATCATTACGGCAACTTCTATTAATCAGCGTGCAGGTGCTTTAATTTCGCTAAATAATAGTCAGTTACGTGTTGATAAAGTATTTACACAAGATGGTTTTGTCCGTGTGAATGGTCCTTATAAAACAGGACAAGCGGAAATGGTCATCAATTCGTATAACCAAAGAATTCGTGGACTGTTAGATTTAAATAAACAACAATTAACTGTTGGGACGAACTTTGGGCAAGAAGGAACTGTGCATTTAGGCGGTGGAACAGCATCGATTAAAGGAAATTTAACGCAACAAGGGCGCTTTAATGTCGAAGCAGGTAAGTTATTTGTTGAAGGGAACTTACTACTTCAAGGGGGTCCATTAATAGATGATGCATTTAAAGAAAATCGTTCATTAGACGTCGGTGGTGGGCTTGTAGAAGTTGGTTCTGAAAGTTCAATGAATCAGACGCGTGAAAAAGGAAATATTCGTCAAACGGATGGTCAGTTATATGTAAACCATGGTACGGTACGTGTATACGGTGACTACACAGTTTCCGGCGGTTGGCTCACGATGATTAAAGGTTCGATGGATACATCAACACCAGATTATAGCGAGGCAGATGGAGATTATGTGCATATCTACCGCGATTTTACAATGGCATCCGCACGTAACCATGCAGAACGTTTATATACGCATATGACCAAGCCATCGAATGACCAAGCTCATTTAACAGATGGTGTTTTACGAGTAGACGGCAAGTTTTCGCAAATTGGTAATCGTTTATTCCATGACAAAGCGAGTGACCGTTCATACGGCTATACAAATGATTATAGCCGCAATAATTTCCAAGCATCAGGTCGCCATAAGGTTGTATTAACAGGAAAACAGTCTATTTCAGCTGAAGGTTTAGGTTTTACGTTCCAACGCTTACAACTTAATGGTTTATTGACAGATTATCAGTACAATAGCGCAGTGAAATGGAAAGAGTTAATCGAGAAGGAAGAATCTGCGTCTTCTGATGCGACATTACGTAATTTATCGATCAACGGTATTTCGGTTGTTGGATTTAATCCAAATAAAGCGAATTACCCGAAACACTCTGTACCTTCAACAACATCGCCAACAGTGTCAGTGTTTACACAAGCCAATGACCAAAACGCGAAAGTTGAAGTACTAAACACAGCGATTGTGAATAACCAAGCCAATGTGATGATTATCGTTACAGCAGCAGATGGTAAAACGAAAATGACATATACGGTCAATGTTCAAATTGGCGGTGGCGATGATGGCCGCGTAACGTCAATTGTATTTGATCAAAAACATTTTTCGTTCGTTCAAGAAAGTGGAGCATCATTTAAGCCGAATAATGCAACCGTAAAATATAGAATTAATCCAAATAACGCACATAATCATCAAGTGGTTTGGAGAAGTACAAATGAAAATGTTGCTACAGTTCAAAACGGCATCATTACACCCAAAGGGTTAGGTGAAGCAACAATTATTGCAACGACAGTTGATGGCGGATTTACAGATGCAGCCACTATTGAAGTTGTGGCGCCAGCTAGTTTAGTACAAGGAATCGAAACTTTGGCTGATTTAGTGAGTGATGAAGCGCGTTATAATAAAGTAATGGCGCTCTATGGCGGGCTAGATAAAATTGGTGTTATAGTCCCTGGAAAATATATTAAAAAACTAGAATTTACGACTTCTGGTATTTTAACAGCAGGAAAAGTGACGGTCGATTCAAATGTAAGTAAAATCGGCGTGAAAGTATCTGGGGTAGAAATGCCACTTGTCGCCTCACCGAATGGTTCTACGTATACATTTAGTCGCTACGGTTTAACAGCGAATGATTATGTAGAAATTATTGCATATACGAGTGCAGGAGATGTGTTGGAGCGTATTTACACGCATTATCCAGTAGAATATACACCAAATTCAATGATTCAACCGGGTTCTCATTCACTTGCTGATTTATTAGGCAACCCAATTTTATTTGATATGATTTTAGAACAATATGCGTTAGATGAATTAAGAGTTGAATTCCATTAAAAGATGATGAGGGAGGTAAAGGGCGCGAGGAGTCGTGCCCGTTCTATTTATGAAATTTATTAGAATTATGCTAACGCTTGTTTTATTGGCAACGATTTTACCAATCAAATCAACTTATGCAGTAAGCAATCAATCTATTATTAGTGTCACTACGGCTTATCTAGAAAAAGCCGGTACTGTCAATATGTCTGTATCGATTGATAGCGATGAACAGATAGCAGCAGGGTCTTTCGATGTTGAGTTTGATTCGACATTGACAACAGTACAAGCGAATCGCGTAGTACTTGGTGAAACAGTATCATCCCTTCCGCTAGTGTCGCTCGGAACTGAAGAGGTAGGAAAGATTTCAGTCGCTTGGGCGCAAACAAAAGGCGTTAAAATGGAAGGGACGGTTGTAGACTTTCCAGCGAGAATAGTTGCGGCAAATGCGGGAGAAAAGGTCCCTTTTAAATTGCGCAATGTTCAATTGTACAATGCACAAGGGAAAAAGATTCCCGTGAAAGCCATCAATGGACAAATTAAACCTTTTGATGGAAAAGAAACAGAACATCCTGAAACAGTCGGTGTGGATAAAGTGTGGACAGTTCGTTTAAGTGAACCGTATCATCTTGGCACATTGACGGAGCAAGCCGTTACACTAAAACGTGGGACGATTGAAGAGGAAATTACAATTACACCTTTAACAGATCGTTCATTCCAAGTGAAGGCAAACAGTCCATTAAGAAAAACGAAGTATACATTGGAAATTACAGAACAGTTGAGTTCAGCGAATGGTAGTAAATTGAAAGAGCCAGTTCGCCACATATTTACGGTACGATAGGGAGGCGACAGTCGTGAAAAAACAAAGTGTACATCAGTGGTTATTTGTAGTTGTTTTACTTGTCGCAAGCTTATTTGTACCGAATGTGCAGGCAGCAACAAGTGAAATATTTGAAGTAGGTGAAATACGTTCACTCGGTAAAGAAGTAAGGGTACCGATTGTGATTCATCAAACGCAACAATTGACGTCTTTAAATGCGAAAATTTCAATTCCGAAAAATCAACAAGCTGTTCGTTTAAAAAGCTTTGAGCCAGCAGGAATTTTTGCTAGTAAAGACTTTCGCTTTTTAGAAGATCGGGATGCTTACACATTATCTTTAGATTTTTTATCACAGGCAGCGAAAGAGCCAAATCTAAGTAAAAAAAGAACAGTTGTGGGTTATATGACCTTTACATTGACGGATGCATTTATCGAAGGAACATCGATTCCTTTAACTGTTGAAACTATTTACGCAAAAGGTCGGAATGGCGCTGATATTTTATTTGATACATTACCAGGGAAAATTGAACGTAAATTGCCAGTCGGTGGTGTGATCAGCAGTGATGGCCCAAGTGCTGCGGCTGCGATGCGTATTTTACAACATGTCGATGGATCTAATTTAATAACAGAGGAAGAAATGCGTTTATCAGCAGATGTCGATGCAAACGGTATTATTAATCAAGACGACGCGGAGTTAATTTTGGATTATGTAACGGGAAAAATTCATTCGTTTTTTACGATTGCTACGATTGAATTGGATAATGCAGCAGTCGGTGGTGAGTATTACGCAAAAATTGAAGTTCGACACGGGAGAGGTCCTTATACATTTAAGAGTAAAGGAACACTACCAGCAGGTGTTAAAATTGATGCCAATACAGGCGTTTTGTCCGGCACACCGAAAACAGCTAGAAACTATCAATTCACAATTACTGCAACAGATGGTGTAGGTAATACAACCGACCGCTTATTCGAAGTGACTGTCGTTGACTCGAATATTATCCAAGTAGATAAACCGTCTACTGTTAACGTTCGTCAAGGCGAAAAACCGGATTTACCAAACCGTTTACCCGTGACGTATAAAGATAAAACAAGAGGGTTTGAGCCTGTTATATGGGAGGCAGTTGATACAGCAGAACTTGGCCGTAAACTTATAAAAGGTACGGTTGGGAATGGTGAATTTACCATTACAGTGGAAGTAAATGTTGTTAATGAAAATTATATTAAAAAGATTGAAATTACAAAATCACCCTTTATGGACTGGCATACGATTCGCCTACATGCAACATCGGAAGTTTATAGTGTTAGAGTGAATGGGCAAGAAATGCACCATGAAGGCGGCGACATTTATAATACGAACTTGGTCAATGTATCAGCGGGTTCAAATATTGTGTTTGAACTTAGGGATAAGTATGGTAATTTACTAGAAACGAAGTCGGAGTTATTGTTGCCCAAAAAATAAATATATGAATAAATTTCATGATTCCAAATCCTTGCATATCAAGGCTTTCTAAACATAAAAAAATAGGGCATCTTCCAAAATCCTGTATAATGTATGTTACGTTACTAACATAAGCCAGGAGGGGGGTGCTCTTATATTTTTATCCATGCACTTTATGAAAAGGAACCTATCATTCATTTTAAATTTACTTTTTCAGCGATAAACCTAGATACTATCTGGGTTTATACTTAGAAAGCAACCGAATATCAGTACACTAAGGAAATTAAATTATTATGCGATGGTCTACTCGTTAAACGCTGGTGTAGCGAATGCCGCTGACGAAAACCCGTCAAAATTTTTAAAAAACAATCTTTATTTTCGATTTAATTGGAGCTTTTTACATTCAAATACATTAAGTTCTAATGCTTCTTATTCTCGCATGCATACAACTTCTACTCTCACCCCACTGGACATTCGTTTCCTAGCTATCATTTCTCATCATCATTGATTGGATAACACTTTCACCATAATTTGAAGATCTAAAACTATTTCGAATTACGAAACAAACAGACTTTCATCCCCTTGAATCGTTAGCGTCGAAGCACTCTAACGCAATGTAAGGAGGCTATGGGATTAACGGTAACTGATTATCGTATAAATATTCGCAGTATTTACGGTGGAAGATATCTTTTACTGAATTAGTACTAAAGGTTTAAAAAAAACGGATTTGAAGGAGTTACATTGTTAAATTCATAGAAGTAAGTTAATTTCATAATTCGTATGTTTGGTGATAGAGATGAATGTTATATGTTAATAGTCTTTTAAGTTTCGCGTTTTAAAGGATTTTCTGTTGATTGAAGTATGCGCCGAAACGGGAATCAACATTGTTCGGATTTATTGGTGTAAAAGGCAATTATGAAATTGATTCAAGTAACAACAAGAAGTATTAAGATACATGATACCTTTCTCCTTGAATCTAACCCAAAAAATAATGACTTATAGTATACTAGACATCAGATAAAAGTCCTTATAACAGACGACTAGTTTAAAATAAAACTTAGATAAAGAAAGGTGAAAAATTTGAACAGACAATTTAAAATGTATCTCGCTTGCTTGATTATGGTCTTTGCGTCTTTATTTTCCTTTACTACTGCCGAGGCAAATAACGAATTAACAAAAACGGTCAATCAACAACTATGGGGAACGAATTTTTCAATGGCGATTCGTGATTTACAAACAGGGAGTCTTTCGTATGAGTATTATGGGAATAATGGAATCTCGCCAGCTTCCACTTTGAAACCACTAACGGCTTCTACTGCATTAAGTGTTCTAGGAGAAGACTATTTCTTTTCCACGCAAATGTTAATGGATGGAACGATTCATAACGGAACATTGAATGGAAATATATATCTTCGCGGTGAAGGCGATCCAACATTACAAGTGAAGGATTTTATAACCTTTAGTAATACGCTAAAAAAGAAAGGGATTCAGCGAATTAATGGGAATATTTACGGAGATGAAACTTGGTTTGCTGGAGAGCGATTATCACCAGGAATTAGCCCGTTGGATGAATCCTATTATTATGCGGCGCCAATTTCAGCATTGACGACATCACCAAATCTTGATTATGACCCAAGTACGGTGATTTTTACAGCAAAAGCTAATCGTGTCGGCACTGCGCCAAGTATTTCTGTGGAACCAAACTTAAGTGGATTACGCTTTACAAATCAAGCAAAAACAGGTGCAAAGGGAAGCCGTAATACATTGACGATTAAAAGGCAATACGGTACAAATCACGTGATTATTTCTGGGAACATTCCGCAAAGTAGCTCAACAAGAGAATGGGTCACAATGTTTAATCCAACTTTAAGTACATTACATTCGTTTAAAAATACGCTCGTTGCACAAGGGATTCAATTTGGAAATGATTCACTGGTCACTTACGCAACTGTTCCCAAACATGCAATATCATTAGGTACAAAACGTTCGCAATCATTAAAACAACTAATGCCGACTTTTATGAAGCTTAGTAATAATGGAATTGCAGATATCCTTGTAAAAACGATGGGGAAAAAAGTTTATGGAGTCGGAGATTGGGAGAATGGTATTGCTGTAATCCGTACTTACGGGGATTCAATTGGTCTTAATATGGATGAATGGCAACTCGAAGATGGTTCAGGAATGTCTCATGCCAATAAAATTACTGCGGCTGAACAAACATTATTTCTGGTGAATCAACCAAAAGAAGCATATTATCCAACCTTATTAAATAGTTTACCAGTTGGGGGGAAAACGGGTCGCTTATTGGGAGGTACATTGAGTAGTCGTTATACTGAAGCAGCCTATAGAAATCGCGTTATCGCGAAAACTGGAACTTTAGACGGCGTCACAGCTCTGTCAGGATATATGCAAGCAAAAAGTGGTAAATGGTATGCATTCAGTGTTTTAGTTGAACATAGCGAATCGAAATATTACGCACGACAAATTGATGCAATTGTGAAGAAAGCAATTAACATTAACTGATTGAAGCTCTCTCATAATATGTATAAAGTGAAGAAGGTTAAATGAAAAAGATAATGTTTCTGATTCAAAAAAATTTCTTCTAATGTTCTCTACATAGAAAGACGTTAACGAAATCCATGTTTCTAAATGATATAAAAGGGAATGCAGTTTAGAGAACGGATTCATATCGTGAAATATCATTAATATTTGTGTATAAGGATTGAAGATGATATTTTTAAAACGATGAAATCGCAATTAGTTTTAATTGGAGGGAACAGTTTTGAAACGATTATTATTTTTATTAATGGCCACATTACTTGTATTAACTGCATGTGGAAAAGCAGGCGAAAAGGAAGAAGACACTTCAAATGACGGAACTTACTTTAAAGATGATGTAGCACAAACTGAAACAGTAAAAGTTAAAGTGACAGATACAAAAATAATTCCAATTGGTGAAGAAGGCAATGAAGGCGGTAAGCAACCGATTATTGTTTTTTGGTATGAAGCTACCAATTTATCAGATGAAGGCATTAACCCGGTTACCGCATGGTCCTCTGTGTTTTCTGCAGAGCAAGAGGATGAGTTACAAGTTGGCGGTGCTTTCGATGAAGACCATTTTAAAACTCAATTTGAAGAAATTCAAAAAGATGAGACACTTGAAAGTTCTATTACGTACACATTAGAGAATTCGGAAACACCAGTTTCGTTAATAGCCAAAGATAATGATAGTGAAATTGGCGAAAAAGAGTATAAGGTAAAATAATTTTCATCCTAAAAAGTTGAAGGCGTTCGGAAAGGGCAGTAGGAGACTTTCTAAACAGCCTTCTTTTTTTATAATTAGTTGATTAAAAAAGAATGAATTTCTTGGTTATTCAGTTTCGAGAAAGCATAAGATGGGTAGATAGTTTATACGATGGTTTGTGTGTATGATATAGGATATAAAAAGGAGGGAATATTGTATGAAATTGATGGGGAATCTTCGATTGATCTTTGTGCTCGCACTTCTTTTTCAACTTGTTGCTTTTCCATTCCATGTAAAGGCAACAGAAACGAATAAACAAGCATCATCTTGGGTTACGCCAGTTAATTATTTGGCATTAGGGGATTCGCTTGCTTTTGGAATTGGTCCAGATGGGCTGCCAGGTAAAGGTTATCCTGATTTTTTAGCAGAGACATTAGATGAACGAGACGTTTTAAATTCTTTCAATAAAGGCTTCACGGTTTCAGGTTATACAGCGGAAAATGTTTTAGATGATTTGCATAATAATGTGTCGAAACCGATTATTGGTATTGGACAGGAAGAAAAAAAATTAACATTACATGAATCGATTGAAGAAGCAGATGTAATTACAATCAGTGTAGGCGCAAATGATATTTTAAAGTATTTAAAAATCAATATCGAGACAGGTGTACCTGAAATCGATCTAGAAGGTTTAATGGGAGGTTTCCAGCAACTCGGTGTCAATTATCATAAAATTTTAAGTGATATTTATCAAGAAAATCCAAATGCACAAGTATATGTGATGGGCTATTATAATCCATTTCCACATTTACAAGCGACATATCAACCGCAAATTACCCAGTTACTAGATCAATTGAATGCAACTATCCAAAGTGGTATGAAAGGCACAAATGCTGTGTTTGTGCCGACAAAAGATGCAATTGCTACTGATTTCTCGGCATATTTACCTAATCCAGAAAATATTCATTTAAGTGAAGTTGGTTATCAAGTTGTCGCACAACAATTTGATGAAAAGTTACAAGAGAATGCGCCTTGGATTGCGCCTAACACATTGACAGCAGAGGTGAAAGATCATACGACTGTGGTGTTAAATTGGAAGCAGGCGGGAGATTCAACAGCAATTAAAGCGTATAATATTTATCAAGGAACAGAAAAAATTGCTGAAGTGAATGGAAATACAACTACATTTGAAGTTGAAGATTTAGTGCGTGATCGAGCATATACATTTAAAGTTTCAGCGGTGGATACTGAAAATCAAGAAAGTCTTTTAAATCCTGTTGTTAACATAACGCTAAAATCTTCAGCGATGTTTTCGGATATCGAAAATCATTGGGCGAAAGCTTTTATTGAACAAGCAGCGATTGAAAAAATTATGAATGGTTATACAGATGGCACATTTAAACCAGATAGTAGTTTAACGCGAGCACAAGCCGCATCCATTATTGTAAGAGCGTTCGATTTAACTGCAACTGAGGCAGCACCATTTAATGACATCAATGGATATGCACTTGAAACGCAAGCGGAAATTGCAGCAGCTTATCAATATGGAATAGTAAAAGGTTCTAATGGGAATTTTAATCCAAGTGCACCTGTTACACGTGCACAACTTGCATTAATGGTAAAACGTTCTTATGAACTTGCGACAGGTCAACAATTTGTTGTAAATGAACTCGCACCATTCCCAGATATCCAAAATTTAGACACTGAGACTAAGACAGCTATTACATTACTTTATCAATTTGATATTATAAGCGGATCGAATGGAAAATACTTACCGGCGAATCCAACAACACGAGCACATACAGCGAAAATTTTGATTAATTTTCAAGAACATATGAAACAAGGAGTGTTACTAGCTGAACAAGTAAATTAAGGTGAAAAGTAAACGAAATCCCCTCTTTCAATCAAAATGATGAAGGAGGGGATTTTTGTAATACACTCACTTATGCTTGTTTTTAAATGGCGCATTGAAATTTATATGAACTCGATATTTTCCACCAAGCCTTTTCAGGAGCGCCGCCTATTCCGCCTAAGTCTGCCGAATCGATGATTGGTGTTCCACCAGCATCATAGCATCTAGTGATAAGGTTTTGTTTCTCTTGATGTGTGATATATTTTGAAGAGAAATATAACGCTAAACTTGTAACGATACCAATGACAATTATACCAACCCAAATGATAATAGAAACCGATTTTGCATGGGGTTCTCCTTCACTATTATTAAGTGTATAGTTAATAATTTCAATGACTTGATCTTCTGTTAATTGGTTTAATTGTTGCTGAATCATCGTGAACTCTTGTGTTGTGAAATTATAGTAAGATAAAGCTTTATCGTGATCGATATGAGCTGTATTTGTCATTGTGTTTACATAAATACTTTTTTCAAGTGCATCTATTGCAGCTTCATTAAGTATAAGTGTTTCAGAACCAACCTGAGCATATCCTGTTGCTGGTGAAAGAATAAATGTGAACATTAGAACTGAGCAAAAAAGTGATATCCTTCTAATCATTTTTTTCATAAGCTCATGCCTCCTATTAGTATATTTATATAACTATATGGTATCATATGTTCTGTTGTTCTGCAACGGTATTCTAAATAGTCAGAATTTGGTGGTTTTTATATGTGAAATTAATAATTAAAAAACGAACGCCCTAATAATTGAAAAGGAGTTCGTTTTTTCATATTTTAATTCACAGTGTTTTTATGAAGTTCTTTGAAGTGATTAATAATCATATGCATTCTAAGATGTTGTTGGGTTAATATATGCCTAGTAACGTTAACAAGTATTTCCGGTGAATTGTAAAAAGAAAGCCCACATATACCATTTCCATATTCCGTTATTTCGAAAGGATGATTAAAAATAAATACGCATTTATAGTTGTTGTAAGATGCAGTCGGGAAAAAACTTAAAGAGAATGGCGCAATAATAATCGGTGGTTTGTAATATTTGAAGATTTTCATAACTGCTTGTTTTCTACCTTCTAGTGTTGATGCATAATTCAGACAAGCCTCATCTAATAATTTTACCGGTGTTTGTTCTGAATAAAACGTACCTGTAGTTTTTGTGATCTTTGTTCGAAAATCCTCTGAAGAAAAAGCTTCGATTGCAAGAGTTTGGTGATCAATTAAGTTATTTTGCTCTTTTATCAAATTACTCCCTCCCTTAGTTTCAACTGATTTTATTATAACAAGCTCTTTATTTTATGTATAGTGCGAAAATAGTGAAAATAATGTAATTTCAGTAAAAAGATGAATATATATTCCTGTTTACGATGAATTAGGTAGAAGTATGTCGCTTTTTTCCTCGTTATCTGTCGAAAAAATAGGAGGATTGTATGATTTTATCGGAAGAATTATTTTTTGAAAACAGGATTATCATCAAGTTTTAGCTGAATTTAGAAGAGAAACGGTATTTTGATTTGTCCCCCAACGCTAAAATAGTATCAAAAATGCACTATGTGTAAATGATTCTGTAAAATTTGCTACGTGAAAACTTAGTTTTGTCTGGCTGAAATTTAAATTTTCTCCATTCGAATTAACATAAGACTTGATCTAAGCTAAAAGCACCCGGGAATAAAATGTATCGTGCACGGTCGAAAGGACCGCAATGTGACGAAGTTTGAACAGGTGTTGGAACAATATGAACCAATGATTAGCGCTACGCTCAGAAAACTTAATATTTACCGTGATCATGAACAGTTTAGACAAGCGAGTCGTGTTGCTTTATGGCAAGCATGGGAAAGATATGATGCGGAGAAAGGACATTTTGCGCCATTTGCAGCACGTAGCATAAGAGGCGCGATGTTGGATTTGATGAGACGAGAAAATAAGTTTCAAGACTATATCGTGCAAACAGAAGACCAGTTATTAGTAGATTATTTGGAAAGTGAATATGAAATGATGACATCGGCTGAATGGTCTGATGAACTTGTATGTGAACTCGAACAATTGTCTAAAACAGAAAAACAGCTCATTCAATGGCTTTTTGTTGAAGGATTTACACAAAAGGAATGTGCGGAAAAAGCAAAAATTTCTATTGCAGGTATTAAGAAAAGAAGAGAGCGTTTATTAGCAAAGTTAAAAAATAAAATACTTGATAATCAAAATCATTCATTTAATGTTAGAAAAAAATATTTTAGGGAATAGGAAAAGTAACTGCTTTTTTACTACTTTCTTCCCGATGAAAAAGAAGCAATTTTAAAGGTAAATCTTGTTAAATGCTTAATAGGCTTTGACTTTTACCTATTAAAATTTATAATTAAAGCGGAATTCCCTTTCTTTACAGGTTAGTGTTCTAGTACTAGTAATACAAATATAGAATTACAATATTTAGGAGGAAATATATTCATGGTAAACAATAAAACGAAAATGAACAAGTTCTTAACAAGTGCTTTAACAGCAACAATGGTTGCATCTGCAATTGCTCCAATGGCATCAGCAGCATCTTTTACAGATTTAGATAAAGTTGGAGAAGATGTAAAAAAGGAAATTGATCGTGCAGTAGATCTTGGTTATTTTAAAATTGGCGATAAATTTAACCCATCTGTTTCAATTAACCGTAGTCAAGCAGCATTAACATTGGCGCGTCATCTTGCAGGAGGATCAACACTTCAAGATTTAATAGATTATGTTGTTGCTGAAGATATCGAAGCGAAAGTCACAGCATTCGATGATGTAGGCATGGATTTTAAAAACGGAGCTGATTATCAAAAAGAACTATACTATGCTTCTTTAATTGTTAAAAATGCAGGCGCATTTACACAAGCAAATTTAAACCCAGCTGGTAAAGTGACACGTTCACAAATGGCTAAAATCATTACAGGTACATTTGGTTTAGAAAAGTTAGAAGGCTTCCAATCTGAAATTACGGATATCTCACATTTAGATACAGAAACAAGAAAATATATTGAAACGATTGCATCTCATGGTGTAACAAATGTGAAGAAATTTAATCCTGCAGGAACGGTAACACGTTCACAAATGGCGAGCTTTTTAGTCCGTGCTTATGATGCAGTTGCTGAAGAAACAAAAGAAGTGTATTCTGTTCATGCTTTAAATACAACAGTTGACCTTAGCGGCACATTAACATTTTCTGTTAATGGTGAAAAAGAAGCAGCAAACCTAGAAAACTTGAAAGAGTTGGGTTATACAGTAGAATTCCAAGCATCTAAAAATGTGTTTGCCGACAGCGATGCAGTGTCTACTGATAAAAAAGGAACGACTTCAAAAACTGGTAAACTTTCAAAAGAAAAAACAACTGCAGGCGACCAATTCGAGTACAATGTCATCATTAAAAAAGACAATGAAGTCGTTGCAGAGTTTGCGAAACGTCAACTTGTTACAGTTGAAGATTATGCAAAAACAGCTGTATCTATTGATGAAGTGAAAACATTTACGGCAGGCCAAGAAGTTAAAGATGGCAGACTTGGCTTAAATGATACAATTAAGCTAAATATTAAAGGTAAAGTAAAAGACAATAGCAATTTAGTTAACTTTGAAGTAGTCGGAACGGATGCACCAGCTGTTGTAGAAGTAGATCGTCCAGCAATCTTAGAGTTTAATCAAGCGACAGGACAGCTTACTGCAAAAGCAAAAGGTTCAGCAATCGTTACAATTACAGTTGGTGAACAAACAACAACTGTGAACTATGTTGTAGGCGATGAGCGTAAAGCAACAACAGCTGCAATCGATAAAAAATCATTAAACTTAGCAACAAACCAAACTGAAGTTGTAACAGCAAAAATTACGGATCAATACGGTTTGGGCTTTGCAGGCACTGATGTTGCAGCAGATAATGCTGATACTAATAACAAAGTAATTACTAAAAAAGTTCAAGGTGTAGCTTCTACGAAAGAGGCTGGTTTATACACATTTAACTTAAAAGCAGTCAATGAAAAAGCAGCAGGAAGTATTCTTGTTAAAGTAGGAGATATTGAGCTAGGTACAATTGCTGTAGACGTAAAAGTAGCACAAGATGAAATTGAATCTTACAAACTAATCGCAGAAAATACTGTGTTTGATTTGAAAAATGAAACAGGTAAAGCGGATAAAAAAGTTGTTCTAAAAGGTTATGACGAGCAAGGTTTCGAAGTGCCGGGCACTAAACAACCTGTTTTAGGCTCGGGTTATAAACTTGTCTCTAAAAATACAGATGTTGCTACAGTTGATCAAAACAAAGTGAAGTTATCAAAGAATGCTAAAGCTGGTGATAAAGTTATTATCGGCGCATTCAAAGTAACAGGTGCATTTGAAGATAAGGTTGCAGAATTAGAATTTACAGTTGTCGACTCATCACCAAAAATCGATGACATCACAATCACTTCAGCGGAATCTGTACAAACTGATTTAGCAGTCGATTTCACAAAACTGGTAACTGTTACGGCATCGAATATTGATGGTTCGGTAGACGTGAAATATGTTGTAAGTGAAGATAAAAAAGGACTGGAAATTGTTGAAGCTGATACAACTGCTCCAAAAGTGTTAGGAATTGTACGGTTTTCATCAAGTGTTACATTAGAAGTGGATACAGACGGTAAAATTGTATTCAATGAAGATGTTAAGGATAAAGAGATTACTGCTTCTTATATCGTTGATCAAGCATTTAAAGGTCAAGTAAAACTTAAGTTTGAATTAGAATAATCTATAAGAAAAAGAGACGTTCCCGAAATCGAAAATTTCGGGGCGTCTCTTTTTGTGCTTCTGTTAACGTTTACCATGGTAAATATATGTAAGTCTACAATTCACTTATTTCGTTAAAACTGTTTTGCTATACTAATGAAGTTAGCTTATTTAAGGAGTGCGAATAAAAGTGCTTATTTTTAAAGTTTTACAAAGTAATAAAATAATCATTGCAATGTTCACGGCGATTTTTCTCGTTGGGATTTGTTTATCGCCGACTTCAAGTCATTCGGCCAACCATTTTTCAGACGTACCAGATTGGGCCGAAGATGCAGTTACTTATTTAGTAGAAAATGAAGCAGTTCAAGGGTATTCAAATGGAACTTTTCGACCTTATGAAGGACTTACGCGTGCACAGGCTGCCAAAATATTGGCAGTTTCTTTACATCTTCAAATAGATGAAGGCGCAACTTCTGTTTTTAGCGATGTAGGAGGACATTGGGCTGAAAAGTATATTGCTGCGATTCAAAATGAAAGAAAAGATGTTATTAAAGGATATCCGGATGGTACATTTCGACCGAATGCGTCAATTACTCGTGCCCAATTGACGAAAATGATTGTAGAAGCATATCATTTAAAACAAGATACCGATGCATATATTTACTTTTCAGATGTACCAGATTGGGCAGCGTCTTATATTTACACTTTGGGGAGTTTAGGAATTGTAGAAGGAACAATCCAAGGAAAGTTTCAACCGTCTAACCATGTAACACGTGTACAAATGGCGGCGATTATTCATCGGACAGAAGTGATTGAAGCACGTTTAATAGTCCCTCAAAAGCAGTTGCTTCCATCTATTGAAGAGGTGAAAGTTTTTAATGAGACAAAATTTGAAATAACTTTTAGTTCAGCATTGGAAGAAACAATTGCACATGAAATTGAACATAGTGGAAAGCGTTTTGCAGTTTATCCTCAGGAACAATCTATTCACAGTGAAGAAGCCATTCAATCTCAGACAATCAGTTTCAATGACAATTATACTCGGGCATCTGTGATTTTAGCGGAGGACCGTGTAAAAACAGATGCGTATTATACAGTTGCATTATTAGATGCAGATTATCGAGATGTTGCTGAAGTTGTGACTGATTATACATCGGTTCTGCTTAAACAAGGGACTGAGCAACCAACTGTTTATATCGATGGAAAACAAGATAAACTTATTTTAAAATTTCATGAAAAGATGTCTGATTTGGCATTGGAAGCTAGCCACTACCAAATTTACGAAAACAATCAATTACGCGGGAGTTTAGCGGAGTATATTGCGCCACTCAATTCAAGAGAATCTAGAGAAGGAATTTGGGAAGATTCTACGGAAAAGACAGCAGTGGAATTTAGATTAACAAAAAAGACAAGCGGCAAGAAGTTTAAGTTGGGAGAAATGTATAAAATTGTCGTATCGAATAATGTTATAACAGAAAAAGGTGCAGAACTATCTGAAGTAGAGCGAACGATACGAATTCAAATACCATCTTTGTTGGAAGCAGCACCGCAGGCAAGTATTATTAGAATCGTAAATGGGGAATTTATCATTACTTTTGATAAATATATTATGGAAGGTATGCTAAATTCACAGTTAATCACAGTAAAAAAGCCGAATGGACATGAGTTACCAGTAGCAGATGTAGAGGTTGGGAGTATTGATGATACGATTAGTCAAAAAGAGCTTAAAATTATAATTGCAGAGGGATATCAGTTAGATTCGAATTTAACTTATATAATCGATCTTCCTGAAAATCTAGTCGCGAATCAACTATTTCCAAATGCGGTCAACCAAAAAATTACGGGCTTAACAGCTAAAGCCCAAAAGGATCTTGAAGTTATGGAAGTATCTGCAAACTTGGTTCGTCAGGCAGCTGATAAAAGTAAAGCGAACCTTCAACTAACTTTTGATCAACGAGTGGATCTTGATAGCTTGAAAAATTTACATCATGATGCAATTATGATTCAAGATAACGGAATTCAATATCAATTAATTGATGGGAAGTTTTTATCACTTGATGACGGAGATACGTCAGGAAAGACGATTGTCATTCAAGATATTGAAAAAGCTTTTTCAGTGAATGGTAGAGAGAGTGACCAAGGTTTTAAGCTGAGAAGTAAGAAGTTATACAAAGTAAAATTAAAAGCCAAAACTATTAAAACTGAAAATGGTCATAAAGTAAATCTAGAAAATTTATCTTCTTATTTTCTAGGGATTGGTATTGCTGCCCCTGAGTTAGATCAAATTGTCTTATCTTCGTCAGAAGAGATGATTGTTTCATTTAAAGAAGAAATAGATGCAAAAAAATTACAAGCACATCATATAAAAGTGCAGGGTTATGAGCAATATAATAGTGGGAATTTCACAGAAAATCCAGTTTTATTGACGGGCAACTCACAATTAAAATTTCGAGTAGATGGTAAGAAGATAATCATTACACCTGCAAATCGACAAGTGAAATTTGTAACAGGAACATCCGAGCGTCTACTAGTCATTCAAGGTGATGTGATCAAAGGAAAAGACAGTGGTATTGCCAATACTAAATTAACAAGTGCTGATTGGACAAACCCTGCATTTATAATTGATCGTGCAGCGCCGATTATGATTGGTGCAAAAAAGGAAGATCATCGTACATTGATTGTAACTTATAGCGAGTCAATTCAATTTAAAGGTGAAAGTCCAGAGCTACAGGCCACTCAATATTCAGTTGAGCATGCGACCAAAAATGCTTATGGAATGGATATTACTCCATTGACTAATGAACGAGGGGATACTCCAGTAGTTCGCATTAAGTTTAATAAACCAAATACATTTCAAGCTGATTTAAATTGGGAGAAGGTTAAACTTATTTATATGAAAAATAACAATGGGTTCGTTACAGATTTAATGGGATATGAACAAAAGAATTATGAAGTTTTACAACAATTTAAAGAATTTTAGATCATTTACTGGTATGAGTAAAATGTTTGTGGGGGATAAAATAAATCCTAGAAGCCATTAATCT
>CANSAF010000048.1 GCA_947644645.1 uncultured Sporosarcina sp.
AAACGTGAAAAAGGACTTTTCATTTCCGGCACCACCTTTTCCAAACTACTTCATCATATTTATACTTTTAAACACGCTTCTGTTTCACGTGTAACAATTATTTAATCGGCGTTTTATTCGGTACGCCTGGTTTACGTGGATATTTACTAGGTGTTTCTTTTACCTTCGAAAACACAAAAATATTTCTTTCACTATCTTCTACTGGTAGTAAAAACGAATAATCTTTTTGGATTTTTGCACCTAACACAGTTAATGGACGTTTTGCATCTACTAATTCTTCTTTAGCAGCTGCCCCTTTCATCGCAACAAAAATACCACCTTTTTTCACAAGTGGAATACATAGCTCAGATAATACAGAAAGCCTTGCAACAGCACGCGCCGTCACGATATCAAATTTTTCACGATAAGCTTTATTTTGACCAAAATCTTCAGCTCTTGCATGAACAAATTCAACATTTTCTAATTGTAATTTTTCTGCCAAATGATTTAAGAAACCAATTCGCTTATTTAGTGAATCCACAATTGTTACATGTAATTCTGGGAAACAAATTTTTATTGGAATACTTGGGAAACCAGCGCCTGCGCCCACATCACATAATTTTTTCTTTCCATTTAAATCAACATAAAACGCTGCTGAAATCGAGTCGTAAAAATGCTTTAAATAAACAGATGGTTCATCGGTAATTGCCGTCAAGTTCATCTTTTCATTCCACTCGACAAGCTCTTCAAAATACATTTTAAATTGGGCAATTTGTTTTTCTGTTAATTCAATGCCTTTTTCTTTTAATGCTTGTAGAAATTGTTCTTCATTCAAGAACGATCTCCCTCTCTTTCTACGATCAGTCATTATATTTATAGTAAATTTTATTCTTAAAAAAACTGGTACGGCAGTCTAATCCATACCAGTTTAGTTTACAGAAGGAATTCCATTCATTCAATCAATTTGTGACTTTAGCAATTTTACCTTGTTCAATATAAACGAGTAAAATTGACACGTCTGCTGGGTTCACTCCAGGCATTCTTGACGCTTGCGCAATTGAAAGTGGACGCACTTCTTTTAAAGCCGTTTTCGCTTCCATCGCTATTCCTGTAATAGCATCATAATCAATGTCTTCAGGAATCTTCTTATTCTCCATCTTTTTCATACGTTCAACTTGTTGTAAAGATTTTTCGATATAACCTTCATACTTCGTGAAAATCTCTACTTGCTCAATGACATCCGCCGTAAGTTCTTCTTCAGCTGGAATCATTCGACCGACTTGATTGTAAGTAACTTCTGGACGCTTTAATAAGCCGAAACCTTTCATCGGTTCTTTTAATGCAGTTGAATTTGTTTCTGCTAAAATTTCATCGACTAACGGAGATGGTTTCACCGTCACATCGCGTAAACGTTGTAATTCTGCATCAATTTGTTCTTTTTTCGCAAGATATTTTGCGTAACGTTCTTCGCTAACAAGACCTACTTCATGGCCAATTTCAGTTAAGCGTAAATCTGCATTGTCATGGCGCAACAGTAAACGATATTCCGCACGTGATGTTAATAAACGATAAGGTTCGCTCGTTCCTTTTGTCACCAAATCATCGATTAAAACGCCGATATAGCCGTCAGAACGTCCTAAAATGAACTCTTCTTTTCCTAAAGCTCTTGCTGCCGCATTTGCGCCAGCCATTAAACCTTGTCCAGCTGCCTCTTCATAACCAGACGTTCCGTTTAATTGTCCAGCTGTATATAAACCACGAATTTTCTTCGTTTCTAATGTTGGTTTTAATTGTGTCGAAATAATCGCATCATATTCAATCGCATACCCTGGACGCATCATTCTTGCGTTTTCAAGTCCTGGTACACTTGCGATTAAACGATGTTGAATATGTTCTGGTAAGCTTGTCGATAAACCTTGAACGTAGACCTCTTCTGTATTTCTTCCTTCAGGTTCGAGGAAAATTTGGTGACGAGATTTATCGTTAAAACGAACAATTTTATCTTCAATCGATGGGCAATAACGTGGACCTGTTCCCACTTCTTCGCCTGAATACATCGGTGATAGACGAAGATTATCATTAATAATTTCATGTGTTAATGGTGCAGTATAGGTTAACCAGCAAGGCAATTGGTCTGTGATGAATTCCGTCGTTTCATAACTAAATGCACGTGGTTCTTCATCACCCGGTTGAATTTCCGTTTTGCTATAGTCAATCGTACGGCTATTGACGCGTGGTGGCGTACCTGTTTTAAAACGAACAGTTTCCAACCCTAACGCGCGTAAATTATTCGCTAAATTAATCGATGGCATTTGGTTATTTGGACCACTTGAATAACGTAAATCACCGATTAGAATTTCACCACGTAAAAATGTTCCTGTTGTAACAATTACTGTTTTCGCACGATAAATAGCACCAACTTGCGTCAGCACACCTTTAATTTCATCGTCTTCTACAATTAACTCATCTACAGAACCTTGGTGTAAAGTTAAATTTTCCGTTTCTTCTAAAATTCGTTTCATTTCTTGCTGATAAAGCACTTTGTCCAATTGTGCTCTTAATGCGCGCACCGCCGGACCTTTACGCGTATTTAACATACGCATTTGAATATGTGTTTTATCAATTACTTTCCCCATCGCTCCGCCTAAAGCATCGATTTCTCTTACGACAATTCCTTTG
This sequence comes from uncultured Sporosarcina sp., assembly GCA_947644645.1. Lineage (GTDB taxonomy): Bacteria > Bacillota > Bacilli > Bacillales_A > Planococcaceae > Sporosarcina. The sequence goes on from CANSAF010000048.1 coordinate 2,659, forward strand.
GCAGGACCACCGATTGATGGATTACATGGCATGAAAGCAATCATATCTATATTTAAAGTTAAAACGAGTGTATTCGCACCCATTCGTGCTGAAGCGAGTGCTGCTTCAACGCCGGCATGACCGGCGCCGATTACGATACAATCGAACGTGCCGGCTTCATATTTGTTTGGCATGTTCTCTTCCTTCTCTCTAATATATTATTTTCCGAGGCAAAACTGCGAAAACAACTGATTAATTAAACCTTCTTGTACTGTATCTCCAACGATTTCACCAAGCACTTCCCAAGCTCTCGTAACGTCGATTTGAACCATATCGACAGGAACACCCGACTCGGCAGCGATTAGTGCATCGTTAATAATATCTTTTGCATTGTGTAAAAGTCCGATATGCCTTGCGTTGGACACATACGTCATATCCTCCGCCTCAATCGTACCAGAGAAGAACAGACTTGAAATGGCTTCTTCCAATTCAATAACCCCTTCTTCTTCCAATAAAGAAGTCGTGACAACGCTACTATTGCCAGCGATTGCTTTTACTTCATCGAGATCGATTTTGGCAGGTAAATCGGTTTTATTGACAACAATAATCGTATCCATACCTTCAATTGCTTCGAATAAACGATGATCTTCTTCAGTGAGTGCTTCTGCATAGTTTAAGACGAGTAAAATTAAGTCCGCCTCTTTTAACACTTGTCTCGAACGCTCAACGCCTATTCTTTCAACAATATCTTCTGTTTCACGAATGCCGGCTGTGTCTACAAGACGTAGCGGCACACCCCGAACATTTACGTATTCTTCTATTATATCACGCGTCGTTCCCGCAATGTCAGTTACGATCGCTTTATTTTCTTGTACAAGACTATTTAATAAAGAAGACTTCCCAACATTGGGTCTTCCAATAATAACTGTCGATAAACCTTCACGCAAAATCTTCCCTTGCGCAGATGTTTTTAGTAATTTCTCGATTTCTTTATTCACCCAAGTACATTTTTCAATCATATGAGGAATTGTCATTTCTTCAACATCCTCATATTCTGGGTAATCGATATTTACTTCAACTTGCGCCAAAGTTTCGATGAGTGCTTGTCTAAGTTCACCAACAAGTTTAGATAATTTTCCTTCCATTTGACCTAATGCAACATTCATCGCACGATCCGTTTTTGCGCGGATTAAATCCATCACTGCTTCAGATTGAGATAAGTCGATGCGGCCATTTAAGAAAGCACGTTTCGTAAACTCTCCAGGTTCCGCTAAACGTGCTCCCTCTTTCAATAAAAGCGCAAGCACACGATTCACCGCAACCAATCCACCGTGACAATTTATCTCTACGACATCTTCTCTCGTAAATGTTTTAGGTGCTTTCATCAATGAAACCATCACTTCTTCAACAGTTTCTTTTGATCTCGGGTCAATTAAATGCCCGTAATGTATTGTATGAGATTTTTCTTCCATTAATTGTTTTCCATTTGGCGAATGAAAAACGCGGTCAGCAATTTGCACAGCTTCATCTCCGCTCAGACGAACAATAGCAATGGCACCTTCCCCCATTGGCGTAGAAATTGCAGCGATTGTATCAAAATTCACGGTTTTCACCTTCCTGGAGTAGTTATTCACATGTGGATAACATGTTTTAGACACGACTTTCTAACATATAATATTAACATAAATCGGGCGAACGTCATAGTGATACAATTTCCGAAAAAAAAGTCGCCCGGAAAGTAATATACTTTCCGGACGCTTTTTAGTTTTTCATTAAATCGGACGAATGACTAGATAGCGATAAGGATCTGCACCTTCAGAATGCGTTTCAATATCCATTCGAGTCGATAATGTATGGTGAATGACTTTTCGCTCATATGCTGGCATCGGTTCAAGTTGCACAATTCGACCTGTTTTTACTGCTTTATCAGCCATTCGGTCCGCCAATTGTGCCAAAGATTGTTCGCGACGTTCGCGGTAATCACCGACATTTAATCGCACAACTTTAAATTGTTTTGAGTGTTGGTTGGCAACGAGTTGCGCCAATTGCTGCAACGCATTTAAAGTTTGTCCTCGTTTTCCAATTAACAAAGCCGCTTTATCACTTTCAAGTTGGAAATAAACATATTTGCCATCTACTTTATGGTTCACTTGTAAATCTTCAACTTGCATTGCTTTTGCAACGTCGATTAAATACGTTGTCGTTTCCAAAATCGGATCTTTTTCCTCTTGGACAACTTCTTCTTCGACAACGGGTTGTTCTACTGCTTCAACAGGTAAAATGACTTCCGCTTCTACTTGTTGTTCGGCAATCGGTGCTGTTTTTGGTTCGGATTCCTTCATTGTTACACGAACTTCCGCTTCTTTAGCACCAAATCCTAAAAAACCTTTTTTACCTTGTGTCAATATTTCAATTTCTACTTCGTCTCGGGAAACATTCAGTTGCTGTAATGCTTTTTCAATCGCTACTTCAACAGTGGTACCAGTTTGTTTCACCGTTGTCATTTTTTCTTCCCTCCTACTTTTACAGGCTCCTCTTCTTTCTTGAATGGCTTGTAAATGAACAAGTTTTGAATAATTGAAATGATGTTACCGATTACCCAGTAAAGCGCTAAGGCACCTGGTAAAATTGTACTTCCTAAAATAATGATGAAGACTGGCATAATATACATCATCATTTTCATTTGTGGATTGCCCATTGCTGGACCTGTTCTTAATACAACAAACTGCATAAGTCCTGCAATAATCGCTAACGTAATACTAATTTCTGCAAGTTCGAATCCCATAAATGTACCAATTTCAATTTCCGGTGTACTGTTCATTCGACTAATAGCATGGTAAAAACCAATTAGAATCGGCATTTGAATAAAGATTGGTAAACAACCTGCTGCCGGATTAATTTTTCTTTCCGTCATTAGTTTTTGCATTTCAGTACGGTATTTCTCTTGCGTGACTGCATCTTTAGATTTGTATTTTTCTTTTAACGCTGTTAGTTCTGGTTGAATTTCTTGCATTTCTTTAGAACTTTTCGTTTGTTTAATCATCAGTGGCAGTAAAATGAGTCGAATAATGATTGTTACCGCGATAATTCCATAACCATATGTACCCAGTAATTCTTTAAATAAAGTAATAAGTGATACCAATGGCCATACGATATATTTATTCCAAAATCCTTCACTATCTTCATAAATCGGTTCATTGAATTCGGTACAACCCGCCAATAGTAAACCGACGACAGATAGCATTAAAATTAAGCCAAGCCTCTTTTTCACATTTGCTCCCCCGTATCTTCTCTATTTGTTTATTGTTTAAATCAAGTATAAATCTTTTAAAGCGTAAATGCGATTACTCGAATTATTTTTTCTTCTTTAATAAACGTGATATACGCAATACATGTTGTAAGCTTTTTTTAGTTTCATGAAAATCCATTGTTGCAGCTTGTTTTCTAGCAATGATGACATAATCCATATCGGGTTGAAGATCATCTTTTAATTCTAGAAAAGTTTGGCGAAGATAACGCTTAATGCGATTTCTTGTGACAGCGTTGCCAATTTTTTTGCTGACGGATAAACCTATTCTAAATTCAGTTTGTCCTTCTTTTTTATAATGATAAACAATGAATTGACGGTTCGCAAACGATTTTCCGTCTTTAAAAACTTTCTGGAATTCGCGATTTTTTTTAATTCGTTGCCGTTTGTTCATTTATGAAAGCCACCTGTTCCGTCAATAGTTTCTATTTAATAAGAGATGTAGCAATGATCACCGCTATCTCTGTTTCATATTGGGTTGAATTGAGGTTGTCCAATTGCTTTGTTATTGGAATACCTCCCGTTTGTTTTTGGGTTTTCTTTACTGGAACGAAGCCCAAAAAACAAAAGAATGCATCTTCTCCACGCATACAAAAACGGGAGGCGTCCAAAAAGTCGCGTTCTTTCGACTTTTTGGACAGCCTCTTTAATTATAAAAAAAGACCACTGAGAGTCAGTGGCCTTATGCTGTAAGCACTTTTCTTCCTTTGCGTCGACGTGCTGCGATAACTCTGCGCCCGCTTGGCGTGCTCATTCTCGCACGGAAGCCGTGAACTTTACTACGTTTACGTTTATTTGGTTGGAATGTACGTTTAGTCATTTTGTAAGACACCTCCTGCATTGATTGTCGTTAAATTACCTGACAGTCCTAACAATTATAGTTTTTTTAAATATAAAAGTCAAACAATATCTTAAAATTGATTCGGTTGAGTATTTAAAGGAATTGGAGTGCGTGTTGATTTCCGTTTCGGGCGGACGCGTTCGGTGGGGCGGTCGTTGAGCCTCCTCGGTCGCTTCACTCCACTGCGGGGTCTCAACAGTTCCCGCTTCATCCCACCCGAGTCGCCGCCCTACACTCCAATCAACGATTATCTTTTTTTAGAACGACTCTTTAAAATTTAATTGAATAAACTTTCCTTATAAAAAATGATAAGTAACTATGACTAAATGTTTCAGCATAAATAATTTGAAGTGTTCTAAATAAATCTGTTTCAATTTCTTTTAATGTTGGTAGATACATATGATCTTTAATCACGTGGGTTCTCTGCTATAGTGCTCGTCTGTAAACTTCACTATACAAGAAGAGAACCCTTTTTTTCATACATAAAACCCATTTTATTCTATGGTATTTCCCATTAATCGGAGTGGAAATCGGCGACTCGGGCGGGAACAGCGCGAGCTAAAAGCCCCACAGGAAGAGCCGTTACGAAGAACGGCTTTTGTGAGTTAAAGCGAAGCGTTATGAGCAGCAATATTCAAGTAGGATGCCTTAATTTCTGCCGAGATCATGCAGAAATTAAGGCAAAGCTCACTCTTCGTTGTTCGCTTGATTGAAGCCGTGCCCGCCGAAAGCGTCCGATTGGAACGGAGATTAATGATTTCTTAGAGTTTTTAATCCCCTACAAACACTTCACTCATATTTCCCCCTATAAATCTTCTTACTATATAATGAATCATTTTTTAAATATCTCTTCCATCCCAATTTCTATAACTCTCCTGATCCTCTACTAGCAAAACTTCAACGATTAAGTTTTTAATCTTTCCTGGCAAAACAATTTTACTTTGAAGATTTCTCCCTGATTTCTTTCTTAGAAAGTTATCCACATGTTTTAATTTTTTCTACGGATGATTTTGTTTGCATCTTTTTTTGAGAAAAAATTATGCACAGCATATATCGACAAGATTTGCACATACAAATGCCTGTGGATAAAGGTTTTACCCACAGTGGAATGTCCTGTGGGTAAGTTACATAAAGCCTTGTCATTCAAACAGTTCCCTGTTACAATAAAAAAGATTTAGTTGTGCACAAAAAAATACCGATAATGTTTATCCACAATTGTTAATATGTTGTGGATAATTTTTTCCACACTTTTGTATATTTAATATCCACAAGATGAATTTATGTGTATAATACATAGTTCATCTGAAAAATTTATGTAAAGGAGGCGCCTTAGTGGATCAGCTTGAAAAACTATGGGATGACGTTTTGTCGAAAATTGAAGAAAGAATTTCAAGGCCAAGTTTTGAGACATGGTTAAAGTCGACGAAACTGATCGCTTACGAAGAAGAAAATGTGACGATTGCCGTTCCAAATACATTTTCGAAAGATTGGTTAGAAAGTAATTATATTCACCTTATTACGGGGATTTTATCAGAGATTACAGGGGAAGACCGTTTTATTCATTTTGTCGTTCCTGAAGATATGGAAGAAAAGGACTTTACAATGCCTAAACCAGTCCAACAACCTGTAGAAACAACTCCGTCTAATTCAGTAGCGGGGATGCTTAACTCAAAATATACGTTTGATACATTTGTGATTGGTTCTGGAAATCGCTTTGCCCACGCGGCTTCGCTTGCAGTTGCGGAAGCGCCAGCTAAAGCTTATAACCCATTATTTATATACGGTGGCGTTGGACTTGGAAAGACGCATTTAATGCATGCAATCGGTCATTATGTTTTAGAAGATAACCCGAATGCAAAGGTTGTTTATTTAACATCAGAGAAATTTACAAATGAGTTTATTAACTCAATTCGTGACAATAAAGCTGTTGAGTTTCGCAATAAATACCGAAATGTCGATGTGCTTCTGATAGATGATATTCAGTTCCTTGCTGGAAAAGAACAAACGCAAGAAGAATTTTTCCATACATTCAATACGCTTCATGAAGAATCCAAACAAATCGTCATATCCAGTGACCGCCCGCCTAAAGAAATTCCAACATTGGAAGATCGCTTAAGATCACGCTTTGAATGGGGGCTTATTACGGATATTGCACCGCCTGATCTTGAAACGCGTATTGCAATTTTACGCAAAAAGGCAAAAGCAGATGGTTTAGTCGATATTCCAAATGAAGTCATGATGCATATTGCCAATGAAATTGATACGAATATCCGCGAACTTGAAGGTGCGCTTATTCGCGTTGTTGCATACTCTTCGCTGGTGAACAGTGATATTACTGTTGAACTTGCAGGAGAAGCTTTAAAAGATATCATTCCAAATACACGACCAAAAGCCGTTACAATTCTTGATATACAAAAAACAGTTGGCCAACACTTCAATATAAGACTTGAAGACTTTACAGCGAAAAAGAGAACACGTGCGATCGCTTTTCCGCGTCAAATTGCCATGTATTTATCAAGAGAATTAACGGATTTTTCATTGCCAAAGATTGGTTCAGAGTTTGGTGGAAGAGACCATTCGACTGTTATTCACGCGCATGAAAAAATTTCAACGATGTTAAAAGATGACGAGTCTTTACAACAAGATATTAAAGATTTAAAAGCTACACTTGGTAGAAGTTAGATTGTGTGTAACATAGAATAACTTGTGCAAGGTCGTAAACAGGTTATGCACATGTGGAAAACTACTGATCACTTAACCAAAAGCACTTATCCACAAATCCACAGGACCTATTACTATTACTACGGTCTTTTATTAATTATTAATATATATATAAGCGAGGGTCTAAAATGAAATTTGAAATTGTAAGAGATGAATTGCTAGACGCATTGAATGACGTCATGAAAGCCATCAGTTCAAAAGTTGCAATTCCAATTTTAACTGGAATAAAAATTGAAATTAATCAAAGAGGAATGACAATGACTGGTAGTGATTCCGATATTACAATTTGTACATTTATTCCACTTGAAAGAGATGGGAAAGAACTGATTAAAGTTGAAGAAAAGGGAAGTATCGTACTTCAAGCTAAAGTTTTCAGCGATATTATTCGTAAATTACCAACAAATGATGTAAAAATCAGTGTGACAGAAGGTTTACAAACATTGATTCAATCAGGTAAATCAGAGTTTAAACTAATTGCTTCAAATGCTGATGAATATCCAATCTTACCTGAAGTGAAAGATGAGCACAGCTTCTCACTTCAAGCAGATCTGATGAAATCAATCATTCGAGAAACAGTATTTGCCGTTTCTCAAATTGAAACACGCCCAATTTTAACAGGTGTACATTGGAGTGTTGAAGATGGTCGACTTTCTTGTGTTGCAACGGATAGTCATAGACTTGCAAGAAGACTTGCAACGCCTGAAAACATGCCAACAATTCCATTTAGTTTTGTAATTCCAGGAAAAAGTCTTCAAGAATTAAACAAAATTTTACCAGATTCAAATGATCCAGTAGAAATTATTATTGCAGAACAACAAGTACTCTTTAAAACAGCACATGTTTTATTTTACTCACGTTTACTAGAAGGGAATTATCCGGATACATCTCGTTTAATTCCAACCGAAAGTAAAACGTCTGTTGTGGTTAATGGTCGTTCACTGTTACAATCAATTGATCGTGCATCTTTACTTGCAAAAGATGACCGCAACAACATCGTTCGTTTTTCTACGGAAGATAAAATGATTGAGATTTCTTCTAATTCACCTGAAATTGGGAAAGTAGAAGAGCTTGTTGAAACAATTAAAATTGACGGAGAAGAATTAAAAATCTCTTTCAGTGCTAAATATATGATGGATGCATTACGTGCCATTGACGGTCAAGATATCGAAATTCAATTTACAGGTGCAATGCGCCCATTTATTTTAAAATCTGTCGATGATGACTCAATTTTACAATTAATTTTACCTGTTAGAACGTATTAAATCATTGGAGGTTGTATTGAAAGTCTATTTACATGACTTTTCAATACGCCTCGATTTTTTTGTTTTCTTTGAAGTTATTATAGCCCCCAATTCCTTGTCATATCAGCGTTGTATATAAATATTCATAGTTTTGTATGCGATGAATATCGGTGTATAAATATACAATTGACACAAATTAATTAATTTTCCCCTTAAATTCTGTAGACTTTTTTTACTTACTGCTCAAAATCCTGTAAAATGAAAAGATAACTAACTTATGAAAGGTTGAAGATCGATGCGTGATCTGACGATTCATTCGGAATATATTACACTTGGTCAATTTTTAAAAATGGCAAACGTTATTAGTTCAGGCGGTATGGCTAAATGGTACTTAAGTGAGCATGTCGTTTTCGTGAACAATGAAGAAGAACAAAGACGTGGTAAAAAATTACGTCATGGAGATATTGTTGAACTTCCAGACATTGGCCAATTCAAAATAAATGAAGTGACTGACGGAACAACGGATGCATATTGAACATCTTGCGTTAACCGATTACCGCAATTATGAAAAACTAGATTTATCATTTTCACCAGAGATTAACGTTTTTATCGGTGAAAATGCGCAAGGAAAAACAAATGTCATGGAAGCCATTTACGTTTTGTCGATGGCAAAGTCGCATAGAACGTCAAATGATCGTGATTTAATACGTTGGGAACAAGAGTATGGTAAAATAGAAGGGACCATTCAACGTAAATACGGGGCACTACCGCTCGAACTTGTTATTTCTAAAAAAGGAAAAAAAGCACGAGTCAATCACTTGGAACAAAATCGTTTAAGCAATTATATCGGGCAGCTAAATGTTGTGATGTTTGCGCCGGAAGACTTAAACTTAGTGAAAGGGAGTCCTTCGGTGAGGAGACGATTTCTTGATATGGAAATTGGTCAAATTTCACCTGTCTATTTACATGATTTACTCACTTTTCAAAAGGTCTTAAAACAACGAAATTCGATTTTACGTGATAATCGTGGAAAATCGAATTTCAATAACGTCATGTTTGATATTTATACAGAACAATATATTCAAGTAGCTGTACAAATTATTCGTAAACGTTTTTATTTCATGGAGCTTTTACAAAAATGGGCAGAGCCGATTCACCAAGGGATTTCACGCGGCATGGAATCGCTAAATGTTTCATATGGAACATTAAAAGAATTGGATTCTGGGCAGACTGTTGAAGAAATGGAAGGTATCCTTGAAAAAAAACTAACTGAGATGCGTTCAAGAGAAATTGAACGGGGCATTACGCTTGTCGGACCCCATCGGGATGATTTGCATTTTCATGTGAACGGTTATGATATTCAAACCTTTGGTTCACAAGGTCAACAACGAACGACAGCATTGTCTTTAAAATTGGCAGAAATCGAACTCGTTAAGCAAGAGGTCGGAGAAGCGCCTATTTTGCTCTTAGACGACGTTTTATCCGAACTGGATGATTACCGTCAATCACATCTCTTAAATACGATACAAGGTGAAGTACAGACCTTTGTGACGACGACAAATATTTCAGGCATTGATCATGAAACGATTCGACAAGCAGAAATATTTGAAGTGACTGCAGGAACTGTGCAGAAAAGACAATAAGTAAATTGAGAAAACGTACCGATCTTATTGCAGTGTAGATCGGTAGTTTTTACTGAATGCCTTAAATTTGATTGAAAATGCTGTGAAAGAATGGGCATGAGACCAGCTAGTTTTGGAAAGGAAAGGTGATTAGCTTGGCGATGGAAGAGAATAACACACCTGCCTATGATGAGGGGCAAATACAAGTACTTGAAGGACTTGAAGCTGTTCGTAAACGTCCGGGAATGTATATTGGGACGACAAGCTCAAAAGGGCTTCACCATCTTGTTTGGGAAATCGTTGATAATAGTATTGACGAAGCACTTGCGGGATACTGTGATCATATTGAGGTAACGATTGAAAAAGACAATTGGATTCGTGTCGACGATAATGGACGTGGAATTCCAGTTGGGATTCAAGAATCGACGGGCAGACCAGCTGTTGAAGTAATTATGACTGTACTACATGCCGGTGGTAAGTTTGGCGGTGGTGGATATAAAGTTTCTGGAGGTCTTCACGGCGTAGGGGCAGCAGTTGTTAACGCGCTTTCAAGTGAAACGGAAGTCTTTGTTTCACGTGATGGGAAACAGTATTATATTAAATTTGAACAAGGTGTACCGACAGTTGAATTAAAAGAAATTGGTACGGCTAATACGACAGGGACGAGCGTTCGATTTAAAGCAGATCCAGAAATTTTCACGGAAACAACGATTTATGATTACGATGTGTTAGCAAATCGCTTGCGTGAACTTGCTTATTTAAATCGTAAACTTCGCGTAACGATTCTTGATGAACGCGATGATGAAGGGCGCACGGACACGTATTATTACGAGGGCGGTATTAAGTCATACGTCGAACATTTGAATAAAAATAAAGAACCGATTCATGAAGAACCGATTTTTATTGAAGGAGAAAAAGACGGGATTGCGGTAGAAATCGCGATGCAATACAACGGCGGATTTGCCGAAAACTTATTCTCTTTTGCCAACAATATTAATACTTATGAAGGTGGAACACATGAGTCAGGCTTTAAAACGGCTTTAACACGTGTAGTCAATGACTATGCACGTAAAACAGGGGCTTTAAAAGAAAATGATCAAAACCTATCCGGTGATGATGTTCGTGAAGGATTAACGGCGATAATTTCGATTAAACATCCTGATCCACAGTTTGAAGGACAAACGAAAACGAAACTTGGAAACTCTGAAGTGAGCACCATTACAAATCAATTGTTTTCAGAAGGTTTTCAGCGATTTTTATTGGAAAATCCTTCAGTCGCTCAGCAAATTATTGATAAGAGTTTACTGGCGGCACAGGCGAGACTTGCGGCGAAAAATGCGCGTGAATTTACACGTCGTAAATCGGCATTAGAAGTTTCTAGTCTGCCAGGAAAATTATCGGATTGTTCGTCACGAGATCCATCCATTAGTGAATTGTATATCGTTGAAGGTGACTCGGCGGGAGGTTCTGCAAAGGGAGGACGTGATCGTCATTTCCAAGCAATTCTACCGCTGCGTGGTAAAATTTTAAATGTTGAAAAAGCACGTCTGGACCGTATTTTAGGCAATGAAGAGATTCGGATGATGATCACAGCGCTTGGTACCGGCATTGGAGAAGAGTTTGCATTAGAAAAAGCACGTTATCATAAAGTTGTCATTATGACAGATGCTGATGTTGATGGTGCGCATATTCGTACTTTATTATTAACATTTTTCTTCCGCTTTATGAGACCGCTCATTGAAGCGGGCTATATTTATATTGCGCAGCCACCACTTTACCGTGTGAAGCAAGGAAGAAATGAACAATATTGCTATACGGAAGAACAATTACAAGAAATAGTAGAGAACATGTCTGAAACACCAAAGCCAGTCATTACTCGTTACAAAGGGTTAGGTGAGATGGACGCGACGCAACTATGGGATACGACAATGGATCCGGATCAGCGTATTTTACTGCAAGTAGAGCTAGAAGACACAATTTTAGCAGATGAAACATTTGAAGCGCTGATGGGAGAAGATGTTGCACCACGTCGTCAATTTATCGAAGAAAATGCTCAATACGTTAAAAATTTAGATGCTTAAAACTTTGACACGTGACTTGTAATTCATCGATTTTGAAAGTTGAGGTCGTCACGTGTCGATTATTGAAAGGGGATCACGGATATGGCAGACACGCCAAATCGTGGCGTCCAAGGGATTAATATTAGTACGGAAATGAGAACATCGTTTTTAGATTATGCGATGAGTGTTATTGTTTCACGTGCACTTCCAGATGTGCGAGATGGATTAAAACCCGTACATCGCCGCATACTTTACGCGATGCAAGACCTTGGAAACACAGCAGATAAGCCACATAAAAAGTCAGCACGTATTGTCGGGGATGTCATCGGTAAGTATCACCCACATGGTGATAGTGCTGTATACGATACGATGGTTCGGATGGCACAAGACTTTAACTATCGTTATATGCTTGTAGATGGTCACGGAAACTTTGGATCTGTAGACGGTGATGCTGCAGCTGCAATGCGTTATACGGAATCTCGTATGTCGAAAATTGCTATGGAATTACTGCGAGATATTAATAAAGACACAATTGACTACCAAGATAACTATGATGGACAAGAGCGCGAACCAATCGTCTTACCGAGTCGTTTTCCAAACTTACTTGTCAATGGTACGTCAGGAATTGCAGTTGGTATGGCCACAAATATTCCGCCACATCATTTAGGTGAAACAATTGATGCAGTGCTTGCTTTGGCAGATAATGCGGAAATTACAACGGAAGAATTGATGGATATCGTGCCTGGTCCTGATTTTCCGACAGGCGGGATTATTTTAGGACGCAGCGGCATTCGTCGTGCTTATGAAACTGGAAAAGGTTCACTCATAATTCGTGGTAAAGTTGAAATTGAACAAAAATCAAACGGTCGCGAAACAATTATTGTTAATGAGCTTCCTTACCAAGTGAATAAAGCGCGTTTAATCGAAAAGATTGCCGAACTTGCACGCGATAAAAAAATTGAAGGCATTAGCGACCTAAGAGACGAGTCAGATCGTAACGGAATGCGGATTGTCATTGAAGTACGAAAAGATGCCAATGCCAATGTCTTATTAAATAATTTATATAAACAAACGGCACTTCAATCAAGCTTTGGGGTCAATATGCTTGCCCTTGTTGACGGAACGCCGAAAGTATTGGCATTAAAAGAAATTTTATACCATTACTTAGAACATCAAAAAGTCGTCATTCGTCGTCGTACAGAATATGACTTGAAAAGAGCGGAAAACCGCGCACATATTTTAGAAGGTTTACGTATTGCGCTTGATAATATCGATGCAATTATTACGTTGATTCGTGCGTCAAAAACGACAGAAGAAGCGAAAAATGGTTTAATCGAACAATTTAAGCTCTCTGAACGTCAAGCCCAAGCAATTTTAGATATGCGTTTACAACGTTTAACGGGCTTAGAGCGCGATAAAATTGAAGAAGAATATAAAGAACTTCAATTGCTAATCGCGGAACTTCGCGCAATTTTAGCAGACGAAGAAAAACTCCTTCAAATTATTCGTGAAGAGCTTACAGAGTTGAAAGAACGTTATGCAGATAAACGTCGTACAGAAATTACATCAGGCGGCGCAGAAATGCTTGAGGATGAGGATTTAATCCCTGAAGAAAACTCAGTATTGACGCTAACGCATAATGGCTATATTAAACGTTTACCAGCCAGCACATATCGTAGTCAACGAAGAGGTGGACGAGGTATTCAAGGAATGGGAACGAATGAAGATGACTTCGTAGAACATCTGATGAATACGTCTACACATGACACGATTCTATTCTTTACGAGTAAAGGACGCGTCTTTAGAACGAAAGGCTATCAAATCCCTGAATTTAGCCGAACAGCAAAAGGCTTGCCAATCATTAACTTACTCGGTGTCGATAAAGATGAAAATGTAACGGCCATGATTCCAGTAGATGAATTTGATGAAGATCAACACTTCTTCTTTGTAACACGAAATGGTGTGGCAAAACGTACGCCAGTGTCTGCATTTGCGAATATTCGTTCAAACGGTTTAATCGCTTTAACATTAAGAGGCGATGATGAACTGATTGGCGTGAAAATGACAAGTGGTAAAGAAGATATCGTCATTGGAACGAAAGACGGCATGCTTATCCGATTCAAAGAAGATGATATTCGTTCAATGGGACGTACTGCGGGCGGTGTTCGCGGAATTCGTCTTCGTGAAGGCGATATTGTTGTCGGGATGGATGTCATTTCCGAAGGGAAAGAAGTGCTTGTCGTCACTGAAAATGGTTTCGGAAAACGTACGCATGAAGAAGAGTACCGCGTACAGTCTCGTGGCGGATACGGCTTAAAAACATTGCATGTAACCGAACGAAATGGTTCACTCGTTGCGATGAAAGCCGTTAAAGGTACGGAAGATTTAATGTTAATTACAATTAACGGTGTCCTCATCCGTATGGATATTGACGACATTTCTGTCATCGGTAGAAGTACACAAGGTGTTCGACTCATCCGACTTGGAGAAGGCGAAGTTGTTGCGACGGTTGCTAAAGTCGAAAAAGAGGATGATGAGGAAGAAGGCGAAGCAACGCCAACAGATTCAGAAACAGATCAACCAGAAGAATGAACAAAAAGTATCTCTAAAGTCATCAATTAGACATTAGAGATACTTTTTTTATACGTTTAAAGGTTTATAAAGAAAAATGTTCAGAAAATGTTTAGTCTAAAATGTTACTTTTAAGAGCATAGTTTTGAAGAAATTTGAAAAAATAATGATTCTATTTGAGGAAAAAATCGATAATTTAGTAAATTAAAGACTGCAAGTATGGAGCTTTGCATATCATTGCTTGCTCATCATCTTAAAAGACTAAGATTATAAGCGTTGCGGGAGGCGAATTTTTATGTATATAGAAGGTACTTATCATTCCTATATTGTCATACTCTCCATCGTCATAGCCGTTTTGGCTGCTTATTTAACACTTAGTTTAGTGGCTAAAATATTCGAGTCGCATGGAAAATTGAAATATTTTTGGTTAATATCTGCTTCTCTCATTATGGGTTGCGGCATTTGGTCTATGCATTTTATAGGTATGCTAGCCTTTCACTTGCCTATTACGATGTCTTATAAAATAGATTTGACACTTTTATCAATGTTTATGAGCATGGTGTCATCCTTTTTAGCATTATACATTACGACATGGAAAAGGAAAGATAAAATCGCTCGTTTTTTTAGTAGCTTTTTTATTGGTAGTGGCATTTTAGGTATGCATTATATTGGTATGGCCGCAATGGTGATGCCAGTGGACATTATTTATAATTGGAATATCGTTACGCTCTCTGCAGTAATTGCCTATTTAGCTTCTTATTTGGCGTTAGTATTGTTTGGATACTATGGTAGTGAGTCGGCGAACACCATTTTCAAGTGGGGGGCTGCTATTGTCTTAGGTGGTGCGATTAGTGGCATGCATTATACAGGAATGGCTGCGGCTAGTTTTAAAGTTATCGGTCAAATTGAAGAAAGGTCTCATTCAATCGATTTTATATTACTTTTTGGCGTTGTACTTGCCATCTTTAGTGTGTTGCTAATTACATGGAGTGTCATGTTCATGGAACGTTATGCTTTTGAAAAAATGGCTTACCACGATGCTTTAACGGGCTTGCCAAATCGTCGTGAAATAAATCGATTCTTTAGCCGTGAATTACAAAACGAAGAGATTGGTGTCATTGGCATTGATTTAGATGACTTTAAAAATATTAACGATACATTAGGACATGCTGTTGGTGATCAACTACTTCAAGAGTTTTCGGCACGCTTAAAAGAATTTGTCCAACATGACCGTCAGTTTTTTCGAATTGGCGGCGATGAATTTTTATGTATTACACGACAACTGACAACGACAGAAATCGAGCAATTGGCAAATGATATTTTAAAAGTTAGCGAACAATCATTTGATATTCAAGGATATGAAGTAATAATTACGATGAGCATTGGTATTAGTACAGGACATACAGAAAATAGAAGCATGACCACTTTATTAAAAAATGCGGACGCTGCTCTTTATTTAGCAAAAGACGGCGGAAAAAATCAGTATTTTATTTATAATTGTCAAATGGCAATTAAAGACGATCAATTGCAAGCATTGGAAAAAGATTTATGGCATGCGATTGAAAAAAAGCAATTATTTCTCGTTTACCAACCGAAATGGGATTTACAAGAAAATCGTCTAGCTGGATTTGAAGCTTTGCTCAGATGGCAACACCCAAGTCGTGACCTTATTTTGCCGAATGAGTTTATTCCAATCGCAGAAAAGAACGGGTTAATCTTACCGATTACAGAATGGGTACTGATGAAAGCGAGTATGGCTTGTCGAGAATGGCAAGCGAAAGGAATCCTTCAACCTGTTTCAATCAATGTTTCGCGTCATTCATTTCAAATGAATGATTTCTTTAAAAAAATTCAATTGACTATGAAAAAAGTTGGGTTAAATCCCGAACTCCTCGGTGTAGAAATTACAGAATCGACAATTATGCAAGATGTGCACACGATGAAAGAACAAATCGAACAATTACAGTCTATCGGGATTACCGTTTCAATGGATAATTTCGGCACAGGGTATTCATCCCTTAGCTTATTGGATCAAATTCCTTTTGACGAATTAAAAATCGACCGTTTTTTCATTCAAAAGTTGGCGACACCTAAAAAACAAGCCATTTTGCAAGCGATGATTACAATGGCAGACCGCATGGGCGTAAAGGTGATTGCAGAAGGTGTGGAAACTAAAATAGAAGCTGAAAAACTCCATGAACTTGGTTGTCATATGGTGCAAGGCTTTTTATATAGCGAGCCGATGGAAGCGTATCTGATTGAAGATTGGATTTATCAGTTTACCTCTACTAAAATAGGCGAATTAAATTGAGTTGTTTGAAGGAGTTGATAGGATTTGAAAGTAATTTTAATAGATGATGAGAAACTTGCAATCGATTCATTGGTAGGGATTCTTCAACGAATCGGGAAAGTTCAAATTATTGGCACATACACCAATCCAATTGAAGCCTTAAATAATCTTCAAGGCGGAGAAGTAGATGCCGTCTTTTTAGACAATGAAATGGGCCAGTATAATGGAATCCAAATCGCAAAAGAAATTAAGCGAAAGTACCCTCAAATCCATATTGTTTTTGTCACGGCATATCGAGAGTTTGCGATCGAAGCTTTCGAAGTAAGAGCGGTGGATTATTTACTGAAACCAGTCACAGAAACAAGAATTCGAGAAACTTTAGCACGATTAACAGAGAACAGTCAGCAAGAAAATGACGATACACTGGGAACAAATCCAAGCTTAAAGGTTCATGTGATGGGAAGTGGAAAGCTTCGCGATCAAAACGAAATAGAAACAAAATGGCGCACGAAAAAAGTGAAAGAACTATTCTTTTATTTATGGCATCATTCCCCAAATGCTATCCACCGAACGAGAATTATTGAAGACTTATGGACAGAACAACACGGCGAAAATGCAGCACAACTTATGCATACAACACTTTACCAATTGCGAAAAGTATTGCGCAACGCCGGTTTTAAAAAGCCTGTCAAATTAGTCAATGAAAGATACTTATTAGATATTTCTTTAGAAAGTGACTCAGCACAAATCGAAGCAATATTTGCAGCATCAATCTTTACAACAAATGAAATCCAAAAATTGCTCGATATTTACCAAGGTGACTATATGGAAGAAGAAAGTTACCCTTGGGCAATCGCTAAACAACATCAACTAAAAGCAGCCTTTCTCACTGCACTTGAAACATACGTCCAAGAGCAAATGAATCACGGAGAAGAAACACTTTTAATGGAAATTTGTTTAGATAAAATGATTACATTAGAGCCATATAATGATCGATATATTTACACCGCAATCGATTATTACGGAAAAAAGAAAGACTTAAGAACCGTTGTAAAGGTAACTGAAAGATTCAAGGAAATGTGGACAAAAGAATTAGGCATCGAAATTCCAAAAGCCGTTACAGAAATTCACAAAAAATATATTCACGACACAAAACAAAACGTCAAATAATCGCCAAAAGCGAATTTATTTGACGTTTTTGTATGGCATAAATTTCAATCTAATACGTTTTTAAAAATAATTTTGCTGTACCTTTTATATCCTATACGATAAGGATATTACTAAGTTATATAACAAGAGAACTCGCTTGTTTGCATACGAAAGATAAAATATACTTAAGTGAAATTACATTGATTACTTGTACAGTTTTTTGTGAGAAATCGAGTTGCGGTAAAAGGAAAATTAGTAGAAACCATTTCCCGTTGAAAATAAAAGAACAGGATTGAACGTCTAGTATTCAATATATAGCTTAGATAGTATATAGTTAAGGGAGGATAAGTTACATTTTAATCGCTAAAGGGGCTTTGAATATGGTGAATCAAATTGTGGAATTATCGAATGCAAGAAAAGGGTTAGTTGTGGGTGAGGATATATTTGCGAATAGTCTATATCCAATCGTTAGGAAGGATACGGTCTTAACAACTGAACACCTTGATGTATTGAAAGTCTTTGCCATTAAAGAGTTTACTGTGAAAGTAGAAAAAGTTGTCGAAAGAGAAAAAGAAATTGCAACAGACGAGGCAAAATCAATTGCAGCACCAGCACCCAAAATTTACGAGAAGCCATTTGAAGACTATTATCAAGAAGCCGTTCAAGCTATTAAGAAAGAATATACGAAATGGCGCGCAGGGATTAACCCGGACGTTGCGACAGTACGTTCAATTATCGTTCCTTTACTCGAACAATCTGAGAAGACGGGATACGATTTATCGGTTTTAACGAAAGTGGCAACTGAAAGAGATTATTTATATCATCATTCAATTGCGGTGAGTTTATTGTCTTTCGTAATTGCAAAAAAGATGAAGTTAACGACAGGGGAAGCCGTTCAGTTAGGCGTTACGGGCGCTTTAATTGATAGTGGTATGGTGAAAGTTCCTCCAACAATCGTTTCTAAAATCCATCGTTTAACAGATAATGATTATATTGAAATTAAAAAGCATCCTATATATAGTTACCAAATGCTGAAAGACACACCACTCTTAAAAACAGAAATAAAAATGGCTATCTTTCAACATCACGAAAGATTAGATGGAACAGGCTATCCAAGAGGAGAAAAAGGGAAGAATATTTCAGTTTACGCCCAAATTTTCAGTATTGCGGATGTTTATCATGCAAGAACTTCGGATCGTATATATCGTTCTAAAGAGTCTCCGTATAAAGTGTTGGAATCATTCAGGGAAAATTACCAGAAATTTAATCTTCAAGCGATCAATGCTTTATATGAAGCTGTAGGGAATTTATCGATTGGCACGAAGGTTGAGTTATCGGATGGTGAGATTGGCACAATCATGTATCTCCATTCAGACGAGCCATTCCGTCCAATGGTTAGGTTACTTGAAGACGGTTCAATTATAGATTTAAAGAAAAACAGGCAAATTACTGTTGAACGGATTGTTTGAAGTAGAGAAAAGGGGCTGTCCAATAGCTATGCCATTGGACGCCCCATTTTTTTGTGTGTACGTTTAATTTGTTTATTATGCTGTTTTTTACACTTTTGGTACCAGCATGAACCCCAATAAGCAAAAAAGTTCATCATTTCCGCGTATATAAAAATAGGAGGCGTCCCCAAAGATTGTGTACTTTCGACTTTGGAGACGCTTTTTTGGAGGAGGAATTAATCCTGTTAAAGAGAGTGAAATAAAGTACTTCATTATAAGGGCATGGTTTATCATGATATTATTAAAACGGATTGTAGTATTGAATATTTATAATAAACTTTCTTTTTAAATGCAGTTGCATTCGTAGAAATAGGGTGGTATAGTTATAAACGTTGTGAACGAGAGCAACACAAACAATCAAAACAACTTCAAAAAACTTCTAAAAAGAATT
>CANSAF010000049.1 GCA_947644645.1 uncultured Sporosarcina sp.
GAGATTAATGGCTTCTTGGATTTATTTTATCCCCCACAAACATTTTACTCATACAATCATCTAAAAAGGTTCATAAGCAAATTCGTTTGCATCCTAAATGTTTGAATTGATATACTATAGATAAAAGTAGGGAAGGTGACTGCAATATGACACAATTGGTAAATCTATCTGAAGCTGCCGCATTTCACGTTAAAACAATGATGGCGCATAACGGAGAGGAAGGCTCATATCTTCGCGTAGCGATTAATGGCGGAGGCTGTAGTGGGCTAACTTACGGTTTAGGGTTTGAAAAAGAATACTCAACGGATGATCAACTACTAGAGCAACATGGCATCCAAATGATTGTTGCGACAGCTGATACAGATATTTTAAAAGGTACAGAAATCGATTATAAAGAATCTTTGATGGGCGGAGGATTTGTGATTAATAATCCAAATGCCATTTTATCTTGTGGTTGCGGAACGTCATTTAGAACGGCGACGCAAAAAGGTACACCATCTGAAAGTTGCTAATTTGCAATATAGAACGTCTAGAAAATTGAAAGTAAAATATTCTAGACGTTTTTTATTTTTAGTTAAAAGTATTTCGGTACAATGAAACAAATGATAGTAAAAAAGTTATTGAATAATAGAGCGATATAAAGCTAGTTAGTAAAGTTTATCACGAAAGCGATTACATATAGGTTGAAGGTATTTGTTTTGGGAATATAGTTCTAAATGACTTTACTTGAAATTAATCATGTGTCAAATATAGGTAGGTTGATATATTGTATTGAAAATTAACCCGAAAAGGTCTAATATAGTAGGGAAGGATTTTTTAAAAAAAGTAATGAAACCCGAGGACGAATAGATTGGAAAACGCGAAATTTTCCAATCATTTTATGTGCCCAGGTTAAAATAAAATCAAAGGTGGTTCGATCTTCGTGAAGAGACCGACGATATTAGTATTAGGTGCAGGCTATGGCGGTTTATCAACTGTCGTTAGATTACAAAAACAACTTGGAGCTGACCAAGCGAATGTTGTATTGATTAATAAAAATGAATACCATTATGAATCAACTTGGTTACATGAAGCTTCAGCAGGAACATTATCTCCTGAGCAAGTTCGTTATAATATTAGCGATGTTATTGATTCTTCAAAAGTAGATTTCATCCAAGCAACTGTTGAAGATATCAATATTAAAGAGAAAGTAGTCACGTCAAGCGTTGGAACGCATACATATGATTACTTAGTGATTTCATTAGGCTTTGAAGGTGAAACATTTGGTATTCCAGGACTTGAAGAGCATGCTTTATCAATTGCGAACGTAAAAGCTGCGCGTCATATCCGTGAGCATATGGAAAGTCAATTTGCAACATGGTCTGTTGAAGAAGAAAAAGACGATAGCCGTTTAACAATCGTAGTAGGTGGCGCAGGATTCACAGGCATCGAGTTTTTAGGTGAACTTGGTAACCGCGTACCTGAATGGTGTAAAGAGTATGACGTACCGTTTGAAAAAGTACGTGTTCTTTGTGTTGAAGCGGCACCAATGGTATTGCCAGGATTTGACGAAGAGCTTGTCACTTACGCAGTTCGTCAATTAGAAGCAAAAGGCATTGAATTCTCAATTGGAACACCAGTTGTTGAAGCAACTCCTGAAGGTGTCAACATTAAAAAAGGCGAAGATGAGTTCGAATTCATCAAAGCTGGCACAGTTGTATGGGCAGCGGGTGTACGTGGTAACCGTCTAATTGAACAAACAGGTATCGAAAATATGCGTGCACGCGTAAAAGTAGATAAAGATTTACGTGCTCCAGGACATGACGATGTATTTATCGTTGGGGACTGTGCGTTAATGATTAACGAAGAAATTAACCGTCCATTCCCACCGACAGCTCAAATTGCTATGCAACAAGGCGATACATGTGCAGATAATATCGTTGCACTTTTAAAAGGTGATCCAACAACAGATTTCGTTCCTGACTTAAAGGGAAGCGTTTGTTCACTAGGAAGCGACGATGCAATCGGCGTTGTATTCGGCAAAAAAGTAACAGGTAAAAAAGCATCATTCATGAAGAAAATGGTTGATAACCGTGCATTATTCATGATCGGTGGTCTAGGTTTAACGTTGAAAAAAGGTAAATTTGACGTTCTATAAGTCATTTAAATGATTGCCAAAACGGGAGGCATCCTGAAAAGTCTGTGCTTTGACTTTTCAGGGAAGCCTTCCGTTTTGTTGTTATTCGACAAATTATTGAACCGGTGCGTTCTATTGAAAGAAATCCTTAATTCATGTAAAATGGTGAATGGAAAACGGGGGTTATTGAGAATGGTTGATCAATTAGTTTTTGCAAATATAGCTTCACCAGTGGCAAGTATTACGTTACCACAAGCCATATTGTCAGTACTTCTTTTTATGGTCATTTTTTTCGGGATTGGATTTTTACTCAATATGCTATTAAGAATGACATGGTTAATGGCGATTGTATATCCAATTATTGTCATCCTCATTATTGACGATGTAAAATTTTATCAATACGTAACGAAACCTGTATATGCATTTCAGGCACTTGGCAATAAAATCGTTTCTTTAGCAATGGTTGATATTGTCATTTTATTGGGTGGATTTGCAGGGGCAGTTATTTCTGGATTTGTGATGAAGGCTCTGCGTAGAGCGGGCTATCAGATGTTTTGAAAAAGGGAAGCTGTGCACCCAAAGCCGAAGTTCAGGCTTTGGGTGCACGCTTCCTCTTTTTTTGTTTGTTGATGTAGGATTTTTGTTTGCTTTAAGCGTGTTCGTGGCGGGTTGTTTTGGTGAAATTGGTGTTTTTTATAAAATCACTGTGTAAATAATGACAGATATGAAAATACCTAGTAGTGCACCTACGAATACCTCGCTTGGTTTATGGCCTAATAATGTTTTTAGTTCTTCGATTTTTTGTTCTTCATCTTTCTTTTGCCAGCCTTTTGCTTCTTCAACAAAAGTTTGAAAATCGATGCGCATTTGGTTGATAATGACAGCTTGTTGTCCGGCTTGGTAACGAATACCCGTCGCATCGAACATGACGATGACTGCAAAAATTGCCGAAACAGCAAATAATGTGGAGTCAAGTCCATGTTCAAAGGCAATTGCAGTTGTTAAAGAAGTCACTGCGGCCGAGTGAGAACTAGGCATGCTTCCTGTAGACGTCATTAATGTCCAGTCGAGTTTTCTCGTGAAAAAATAAGTCACTGGGATTTTAATAAATTGTGCGAGTAAAATTCCAAATAATGCCGCGAGGAGCGGTACGTTTTGAAAAATTGTCATAGTAAATCCACTCCCTTTTTCTAGAAATTATTGATTATAGTATACCATAAAATCCATTTACCAAAAACTGATAATAACAATTAGTCGCATAAAATGTAACTAACTGAAAATATGCGGTATAATAAAATTAATGTACAGAAGGAGGAAATGCATAAATGAATTTTCAATTAAAAAACAAATTTCAAGAGGTACAAGAAGATGTACTCGTAATAGGTGTTCCAGAACATCCCGAAAATGTGGAAGGTTGGGACGCATTTCATACATACTATCATTCAAATTTACAACAATGGATGAAAAATGGAGATATTGATACAAAGCATAAAAAGATTGCTACATTCCCGGCTTTTGATGGACATTCATTCAAAAAGCTTGTTTTTGTTGGGCTCGGAAAAGCGAAAGAATTGAATGAAGAAAAAGTGAGAACGGTGTTTGCAGAGGTCGGAAAACAGCTACATCAATTAAAAGCTTCTTCCATTGCAATTTGGACGGCACCATTTACCAACGAACAGTTAACTTGTGAAGACATTGCCTTTTTGGCGGCAGAAGGAATCGGATTAGGGGGCTATCGTTTCCAAGATTATAAAACATCGTCAAATGAACAAGACATGCATATAGAAAAAATAACATTTTTATCATCAGCCTCAGAGGATGAATTGAAAGCGGCATTTGAAGTCGGTGTCGTCAGTGCAGATGCAGTCAATAAGGCACGTTCTTTAGTGAATACACCACCGAATTTATTAACTGCAAAGGAAATGGCGAGCTATGCACGTGGCTTGGCGGAAAAATATGATTTTGAAATCGAAGTGCTTGGTAAAAAAGAGATGGAAGAACTTGGAATGGGTGCGATTTTGGCAGTCAACCAAGGATCTGTTGAAGAACCACAACTGATTGTCTTAAAGTATGCAGGAACAGATGAATGGGAAGAGGTCATTGGCCTTGTTGGTAAAGGCATTACTTATGATACAGGTGGCTATTCTTTAAAACCACGTGAAGGTATGGTCGGCATGAAAGGCGATATGGGTGGTGCTGCAGCCGTTCTTGGTGCAATGAAAATGATTGGTGAAACACGTCCAGAGAAAAATGTACTTGCGGTCATTGCCTCTACAGATAATATGATTTCAGGTGAAGCGTTTAAACCAGATGATGTCATTACATCTTTAAGTGGCAAGACAATCGAAGTATTAAATACAGATGCGGAAGGACGTCTTGTACTGGCAGATGCAGTAACGTATGCATTGCAATCAGGCGCGAATTATTTAGTCGATGTCGCGACATTAACGGGCGGTGTTATTGTTGCGCTAGGCAATGATAAAACAGGCGCTTTAACGAATAATGAAGCATTCTTTGAAGAGTTCATGCATGCGGCAACAGAAACAGGAGAATTTGTTTGGCGCTTACCATTAACTGAAAATGATAAAAAACGAATTCGTAAAAGTGAAGTTGCTGATTTAAATAATTCACCTGGACGCGATGGTCACATGATCTTTGGTGGTGGCTTTGTCGGTGAATTTGCAGGAGACACACCATGGATTCATTTAGATATTGCAGGGACATCGGATGCAAGTGCAGCACATGAATTGGGCCCAAAAGGTGCAACAGGCGTTATGGTGCGTACACTTGCGACACTTGTTGAAAGAATGGCAGCAACGAAAGCATAAATAAACTAGGCAAATGCCCTTCCTCCTACAAATACCTATGAATAGGATATGGCAGAAGGAGGAGATTTTTTGCCTAGAGGTTATCAAAATAGACATGGTGGATATGGAAATTCAGGATTTGACAGTGGCGGTTTTGGATTTGGCGGATTTGGTGTGCCGTTTTTAGGTGGACTTGCGGGCGGATTATTGGGGAATGTTCTATTTCCAGGAGCAGGCGGTTACGGTGGCTATGGATATGGAGGCGGCTATGGCGGTTACCCAATATACGGAGGATACCCGTATTCTCCATATGGAGGCTATCCATCATATTATCCTTATGGCTATAATCCCTATGAATTTTATTACCGACCATTTTAAAAAGGGCAGTCAAGAAAAGTTTACCTATAAACTTTTCTTGATTGCCTCTATTATTTATGCAAAGTTTTGTCTTTTTTGATGGGCAATGATGTAAATGCCAAACAGAATCATTGCGATTGGCGTGAGCGCGATGTATTGAATCGGATGATTATAGCCTGCAAAATAAATGGAAATTGGCAGGAAGGTTATCGCACTGACAATGAAAGCAGGTCCTGATCTTTGAGATAAGGCATAAACAAATGATAAAGCAGAGATAAATACAAATAAATACCATAATAATAACAAACTAATCTCCTCCTTTTATATATATTAAGAAAACATATACACAGAAAAAATCGTTGTCGCCATAAAGATTAAATTTAGCGGAAGTCCCAACTTTAAATAATCGGTAAATTTATATCCTCCGGGTCCATAAACGATTAAATTCGTTTGATAGCCAATTGGCGTCGAGAAACTAGCGGAAGCTGCGACCGCAACAATGACCGCGACTGAAACAGGAGACATATCTAAATAAGTGGCTACTTCTAGCGATATTGGAAGTACAATGACTGCTGCTGCAGTATTTGTAATGACTTCCGTTAAAATATTGGTAATGATATAAATTCCCGCAAGTAATCCGAGTGTGCCAAAGTTTTCTGCGATTAATTGGATCATCGTATTGGCAATTAAATCGGCAAGACCAGAAGTTTCAATGACTTTTCCGATACCCAGCGATGCGATAATCAGTAACAGCACAGGAAAAGGAATGCTTTTTTTAATTTGTGCAGAATCAAATAAATCGAAAAGCATAAATAAAGCGATACAAAATAAAACAGCTGTAAACATGGATAGAAAACCGAAAGCGACAGATAAAATCATCCCAACGAAAGTTGTCACTGCCAAGATAGATTCTTTTTTATTTAAAATTTTATCGCCTTTAATTTCAGTTAATGCATAAAAATCATCATTATGATAGGCATTTAATTCGAAATCATTTCCGGTTAATAATAATAATACATCGCCGGGTTTTAAACGAATTTCTCCAATGTTTTTATTGATGTTCTCATTTTTACGGTGAACCGAAATAATAGACGCATCGTATTTCACACGGAAATTTGAATGCTTAATTTTTTGGTGAATGATTGATGAGTTATGCGAAACAACCGCTTCGACTAATTTAGCATCTTTGGATTGTAGGGATTCCATCGAAACTTCTTCATCTGTACGAATTAAAAGATTTTTAAACTTTTCCAAGCTCTCCAAACTATCCAAGCTTCCGGAGAAAATTAAAATATCTTCTTTTTGAATCGTATCTTCCAATCGAATCGGTGAAATCACTTGGTCTCCACGAATAATTTTTAGTAGGTATAAGTCTTTTAATAACTGAAATTCATTGGAAGTAACCGTTTTTCCAATCAATCTACATTTATCTTTTACGACCGCTTCATATAAAAAATTACGGCCGTGTTCATATCTATCACTCATGCCTGTGTCGGTTTCAGGTAAAATTTTTGAAGAAAATAATACTAAATAAATAACACCAATGGTCACACCTAAAATAATAAAAGGTGTCAGTTCAAAAAATGAAAATCCTTCCAAACCTTTTCCAAGTAACCACCCATGAACGATTAAATTCGTTGATGTCCCAATAATCGTGAACATCCCGCCAAAAATGGTTAAATAGGAAATTGGCAATAAAAATTTACTCGCATGCAAATTTCGTTCTTTACACCAGTTTTGCATAGAAGTCGTCATCATCACGACAAGTGGTGTATTATTGAAAAATGCAGAGAATCCGATTAGAGGAGGTGTAAGTCGAGCCATCACACCTTTTTCAGATTTTGATTTTTTTAAGATGATAAATAAAAGCTTTTCCATGACACCCGTTTTTTCAATAACTGATGTGACGATAAAAAGCAGGGCGAGTGTTAAGACCCCTTCATTTGAAATGGTTGCCATAATTTCATCGGGCGAAATATAGCCAAATAAGAAGAAAAACATTAAGATAATAAATGCGATCGTCGCTGGATGGGCGACTTCTAAAACCATTAAGACAAGCATAACTAAAACGGCTAACAGCACAATTAGTTGTGTAATTCCCATAATATGACAACCCCTTTCTACACTAAAGAGTTTTAAAATATACAGATGTCATTGCCTTTATTATACTAAAGTAAACCAAAAAAAGCTGTGCATTTGACAGATAAATTCGACAGTTTTATGTAAAAAAAGAGACTGCCCAATTGCTTTGCCATTAGGCGCCTTCCATTTGTCTACGCGTTTAATTTGTTTATTATGCTGCTTGATCTTTTCTTACTAAGACAAAATCTTAAAGCATCCAAAAAGTGTATGATCTCCATGTATATAAAAGCTCCCCGAAAACCCATCATTTTCGGGGAGCCTCTTAAAAAATTATTTCTTTTTCGCTTTCTCCACCACTTCAGCTAAGTCATCACCCACAGTTAGTTCTGTCGGTTTTACACCTGAGAAGTAAGCTGCACGACTCATTAAATGTCCGCCAATTGGAGCGGTAACAAATAAGAAAAGAATCGCGAGCAGTAATCTAACGCTGAAATAGCCGTCATTGAACCAAAAGTGAAAGAAAGTTCCAACTAACACGCTGAGTACACCAAGCGTAGCGCTTTTAGACGCTGCGTGTGCGCGTGTGTAAACATCCGGGAGACGTAGGACACCGATTACAGTTACGACCGTAAAAATAAGCCCTACAACGATTGTAATGATAATAAGTGTATTAGCGATTACGGTCATGTTCGATGATCTTTCCTTTCTCAATGAATTTCGAGAAACTGACAGTCCCGATAAACGATAATACTGCGAGCAGTAAAATCACATCTAAGAAAAAATTCGTATCAAATAAAATCGATAGCAATGCGGTTGCCGAAATGAACATAACCCCAATTGCATCTAGTCCAATGAGTCGGTCAGGCGTCGAAGGACCTTTAAAAATGCGGTACAGCATTCCGAGCATTGACACGATGATAATCATCAGTGAAATCCATATAAACGTCACCATGAACGACTCACCTCCATAATTGCTTTTTCAAACGAATCTTTAATCGATTGAATTTCTTCTTCTACATCAATCGCATCGATCGCGTGAATGTATAAAATATTTTGGTCATCTGACACATGTACAACGATTGTACCCGGTGTCAATGTGATTAAACTCGATAATAATGTAATTTCCCAGTTTTCTTTTAAATCTGTCGGCATCGCAAAAAATCGCGGTTGAATATCTAGTTTCGGCTTAATGACTAAACGTAAAACGGAAATATTCGACAGTGTCAGCTCTTTCAAGAATAAGAAAGCAAGCTTAATTGCCGCCCAAAGCCATTCAAAGTATAATCTTCCAGGAAAAAATCGGCGCATCATTAATAATAAAATTAGCCCGATTAAGTAACCGATGACGAATGTTGAAGGCGCCATCGAAGAACTTAAAAACATCCAAACAACTGCGATGAAAAAGTTCAACAAAATCTGAAAAGCCATATCGTCATCACTCCTTAAATACCGCGTCAATATACGTTGACGGGTTTAGTAAAACATGTGAAGCATCTGTCATATACGGCACAAGCCATTCCGTACCAACACCGTAAAATACTGATAAAATCACAAGCACAACTGCAGGTGCCATTAAATGTCCATAACGAATTTTTACACGTGTTGCATCGAGTTTCGGCTCTCCCCAAAACGCATAGATGAAAATTCGAATGACAGATAATAAAACGACTAAACTAGAAGCGAGCATAATAATACTGCCCCATGCATTCCCAGCTTCAAAAGCCCCTTTTGCGATTAATAATTTACCCGCAAATCCACTAAGTGGGGGAATCCCTGCTAGTCCAAATGCTGCCACTAAATACGTCCAACCAAGCGGCGCATGTGTGGTCATAAGTCCACCCATTTTTCTTAAATTAGACGTACCAGTAATCGTAATGATAATTCCGATTAAAAGGAATAACGCCCCTTTAATAATCATGTCATGCATTAAATAATACATCGCACCTGTCATGCCGTTATCATTCATTTGCGCAACGCCAAATAAAATAACGCCAACAGCAATGACGATGTTGTAAATCATAATATGTTTTAAATCAAAATAAGCTAAAGCTCCGATACATCCTGCGATAATCGTAACGACCGACAAGATTAACAATAACTCATGTGTTACTGCCATATTATGAATGAAGAAAAGTGTGTACACTCTCGTAATTGCATAAACCCCAACTTTTGTCAGCAACGCTCCGAATAAAGCAAGAACAGGCATAGGCGGCGCTGCATACGAACCTGGTAACCAGAAATATAACGGGAAGATTGCGCCTTTAATTCCAAAGACAAGTAAAAATAAAATCGCAATAACCGTTAAAATGCCCGGCTGTCCAACTTCGGCAACTTTCACCGCGATATCCGCCATACTGACTGTTCCAATCACCGAATAGAGAAGAGCAATCGTAATGACGAACAAAGCAGAAGAAATAACGTTCACGAGAATATATTTAATCGACTCGCGTAATTGTTTTTTCTCTCCACCTAAAACAATCAGTACATAGGATGCCATTAATAATACTTCGAAGAAAACGAACATATTAAAAATATCACCTGTTGTAAAAGCACCGTTTACTCCCGTTAGCATAAATAATACAGCTGGGTAATAATAATGGCGCTCTCGCTCTTCGCCAATCGATTTGAAACTATACCAAACCACGAAAAACGTAATCAGAATTGAAGTTGTTACCAGAAGGACCGAAAGCATATCGGATACCATTGTAATTCCAAATGGTGCAGGCCAACTTCCAAGTGTCAATGTTTGAATGCCGTCTGATTTAACTTTCGCCATTAAAATAAAGGACACAATTAAACTGAATGCCAGTCCAATTAAAGTTAAAACTCTTTGAACGACAATCTTCTCTTTAAAAAATAGAAGAATCATCGCGAAGAAAAACGGCAAAATGATCGGGAGTAATAATAAGTTAATCATGTTCGTCATTTCCCTTCATTAGATTCATATTATCTGTTTTATGTTCACCATAAGCTCTGTAAAATAGCACAATCATAAATGCCGTAACCCCAAAGCTAATGACAATCGCCGTTAAAATCAGCGCTTGTGGCAGTGGGTCAGCATAGTCTGTCACGCCGTCTGCGAGAACTGGAGGCGAAGTTCCACCAAGTCCACCCATTGTTAAAATGAGTAAATGTGCGCCGTGACTGAGTAGTCCTGTTCCTAAAATGACGCGTAATAAACTTCTCGATAAAATTAAATAAACAGCTGCCATAAATAAAACACCAATAACAATTGCCATAATAAATTCCATTACGAATCTCCTCCAATCGATTGGATCATCGTAATTGTCGAGCCAACAACAACTAGGTAAACACCTGCATCAAAAATCATTGCAGTATGTAAAGAAGTCAGGCCAAACAATGGTAAATAAAAATCACCAAAAGTATGCGTGAAAAATGGCACATTAAAAATAAATGAACCTGCCGCCATTCCAAGCGCAAGCAGTAAACCAACCGCAACGACAATCATAAAATTAAAAGGCAAAGCTTCTTGCACTGTTTTTAAATCAAATGCGAGTAGTAATAGTACGATGGCAGCCGTCGTCAGTAAGCCTCCGACGAAACCGCCACCTGGTGCAAAGTGACCCGCAAAGAAAATATGAATCGAGAAAAGAAAGATGATGAAAAAGACAACTTTCGTCGCGGTTTGTAAAATAACATCATTCGCTTTCATCAGACTTCTCCTTTCTAGATAAACGCAATTTAATCATACTGTAGACGCCAATTGCAGCAATCGCCAGTACCGCAATTTCAAACAGAGTATCAAATCCACGATAGTCAACTAAAATCACGTTTACGATATTTCCACCCGCAGCTTCCGTAAAGACCGTATCTTTATAGTACTGTGAAATGGAAGGAATCAATTTTTGTGAATGCGCCGATAAAGCAACCAATGTCACTGTGATTCCAACTGCTGCTGCAATTAGGAAGTTTCCTACGCGAATCCCTTTCGTTTCCCCGTGTCTTTTCACTTCAGGTAAATATCTGAAAGCAAGTAAGAACAAAGCAACCGAAACTGTCTCAATTACAAGTTGTGTTAAAGCCAAGTCTGGCGCTTTATAAATAACGAAGAATAAAGCGACCGAATAGCCAACCCCACCCAGTGCAATAATTGCCGCAAGTCTTGTTTTCGCAACGATGACCATGATGACAGAAATGATTAAAATAATCGCTGTCATCAGCCCATAAGCATTGACCGGCGCAAAGCTACTGAAATCGACTTTAAACGCGTCTTGCATAAAGAGCGCAATTATTGTAATCGCAACGATTGAAATAAACATATACATTAAGTAAGAACGCAATAATCCTGTCATATAAAGACGAGACAAACGGTTCATACCTTTTT
Source organism: uncultured Sporosarcina sp. (assembly GCA_947644645.1). Lineage (GTDB taxonomy): Bacteria > Bacillota > Bacilli > Bacillales_A > Planococcaceae > Sporosarcina. The sequence continues at coordinate 11,708 of CANSAF010000049.1, forward strand.
CGCTGAACGTCATCATGCCATTATAAAGCGTGTTTAATGATAACTTTTCAGGTTGTACGCGGTAAATCTTTTGCCAACATGACATCGTGGCAAATAAAACTAGACCAACAACGATAATGCCAAGTGTCATTTGTAATTCTGGCTGCCAACCATGCCATGCTGAAACGTGAATATCGACATCACTTGGATTCGTATACAGTCCCGTTTGCATCGCAACAACAGCTGGTTTAACAAACGCTTTTGCAACCATATTTGGAATAAAGAAAATCGCTACAACTGTAATCGCTAAAATCACTGGTGATAAAAGCATTCCAATCGGTGCTTCTTTCGGTTCTTTTGGAATTGCATTATGCGCTCGTTTACCGCCAAATGTTTTGAAAACAAAGTAGAAGCTGTAAACAAATGTAAAGACGCTTGCAATCCAAGCAATGACAGGGAATAAGATTCCCCAAGTATTAAAATTAAATAAATCAAATTGATTCAAACTTAACATAGATGTTAAAAAGAGTTCTTTACTGAGGAAACCACCAAATGGCGGAAGTCCAGCCATCGACATAGAGCCGATAAATGCTACAGTAAAGCTAATTGGCATAATGCTCATTAGCCCACCAAGTTTGCGAATATCGCGTGTCCCAGTTTCATGATCTACAATTCCAGCAACCATGAACAAACTACCTTTAAACATCGCATGGTTAATTAAATGGAAAATTCCTGCGAATGCCGCAACTTTAAAAATCGCTGCATTTTCACCGCTCACATGATAAGCGACTGCGCTTGCTCCAAATAACGACATAATTAGCCCGAGCTGACTCACTGTCGAGAAGGCTAAAATGGCTTTTAAATCGGTTTGTTTCACTGCGAAGAAAGATCCCCAGAACAATGTCAGTAATCCGATGCCCGTAACGAGCCAGATCCATACTTCAGACGATGCAAAGACTGGTGTAAAACGAGCGACCAAATAAAGTCCTGCTTTTACCATCGTTGCAGAGTGTAAATAAGCACTTACAGGTGTAGGCGCTTCCATCGCGTCTGGTAACCAAATGTAAAAAGGGAACTGCGCTGACTTGGTAAAAGCCCCAAGTAAAATTAAAATAATCGCTAAGGTGAAATAGTTATGATCAATGAAAGAAGGTGCATTCGCAATGAGTTCACGAATTGAGTAGCTATCTCCCATAATCGATAACAACACAAATCCCCCAAGCATCATCAGCCCACCAAATACAGTAATCATCATCGATTTTAAAGCCCCAAATCGAGAACGATCTTTTGTAAACCAATAGCCAATGAGTAGGAAAGAAGAAATCGACGTTAATTCCCAAAATAAATATAAAGAAATCACATTATCCGATTGTACAATCCCTAACATTGCAGTCATGAACATTAATAAATAAACATAGAAATTGTTTAGTTTTTCACGCTTTTTATCCAAATAGAAAATGGAATATAAAACGACGAGTGATCCAATCCCCGTAATCAGTAAGGAGAATAGAATGCTCAGCCCATCGATATAAGCCGTGAAAGAAATGTCATATGACGGAATCCATGGAAGTTCAGAAATATGTACTTCTCCGTTCAAAACACTTTTTACAAATCGAATATAATATAAAAACAATGCAACGGGAACGATTAAGACAAACCATCCTGTATGTACATTTTTAACCGATTTGTAAAGGAAGGGAACGATAATTGCTGCCAAAATTGGCAAAAAGATCAACCATACAAATTCCAAAGTAATCCTCCTTTTTCAATTTTAATGATTCAATTTCATATTAAAGGTTCTGCGAAAAAAATACGAACGATATATTCTGAAAAGTCTTGAATATTCATTTCTTTTATCGGTCAAACAAGATGAAATTGAGGTAAAAAGATAAAAAACGCAAAAAAATCCGTCAAAAAGGCATAGGTACCCCTTTGTGACAGACTCCTCCAGAACGTTCGTATCTTTTTATAATATGATGAACAGTATAGCATGCTAAAAGTAAATTGTAAAATGAAAAAAGGAATCAGATTATTATGTGATGAATACTATCAAGATGAAGAAAAAGCCCATCATGAATAAGCCAAAAGGAAGTCCGAAACGCGCCCATTCTTTACTCGTAATATTTAATTGGTTTGCCGCTATAATGTTTGGAATATTACCAGGGATGAGCATTCCACCGCTAATAAGTAAGCCAAGTAAAATAGCACGAATCGTTTGGATGTCCATTTGTGGACTAATTTCAGCCGCCGCTAACGTCGCATTGTCTAGAATGGCAGAAACGATATTGATCCAATATAAAAATAATGGGGGAACATCGAGTAAATATCGTTCAATAAAAGGTTCAAAACTTGCGCCAAGTAAAGTAAGTGCCATCACAAAAATATAGATTTTAAAGCTGCGAAGAAAAATTGCCCGAAAAGATTCTTTCGCATGGATTTGCTGGTTCATCGTTATTTTTTGACGTGGGCGAATGATGAGTGCTGCAAGTATGCCAAATAATAATAAACTCGGTAAAATGATGCTCCCAAGCAATTTAAATAAAAAGAAAAATTCTTCATTTAATTTATTTGTCGCAATCGTTGAAAGTGGCTCGCCAATGGGTGTGAGTACAGCACCCATTCCAATCGAAAAACAAGCAATAACGATGAATCGAATTTCTGAAGCTCGGTCCATTTGCAAAGCTTTTGCAATTGTGACGAGTAAAAGCGCTGCGATAATTGCCGTAATAAGGCTCGAAAGCAGTCCAAGTAATAGGATGGTCATTGCAAGAAATAATGGAAGTGGGATTTTTTTACTCAAATGTTTAACTGTAGTATCAAGTTGTTTTTGAAATAGCCGAAATAATAATCCCGCGATAAAAACGGCTGCTGTAATTTGAATGGGACTCGTCAATAATGATGAAAGAAAAGATGGAGTAAAAATCCCAGAAATCACTCCAGCAACAATGCCACTACTTAATAAAAATAATTCCAAGTTTCGTTCGACAGTTTTTGAAATAAACGGTAAAAATAACACGAATAATAAAACGATGACTAATCCAAGCACGCCACGACCTCCTTATAAAGTGAATATAGTATATGATCGTTCGAGATATGCATACGAATTGGTGTGAAAAGTCTACATTCAAAGAAGGGAATTTTTGCTATACTAGTAGGAATGAAAGAAAAGCAGGTGGCGTATGAAAAATCCGTATTTATTTAGTTATTTACCTTTTGTAACTGTCGTTATTTTTTCTTTAACATTTGGGGTTTATACAGTAGGCATTTCTATTGAATTTTTTAAAGAAATTGGTCTTTATAGCGGTATGAGAGAGTTTTTATCTGATGCAGAGCTTCGTATTTTTTTATTGATTATTTATGCATTATTAATTTTTATGGTGTTTTCTGCTTTCAAATTAATCGGTGAAACGATACATAATGGTGCGATGTTATTTTTCTCAAAAGACGTAGAAGGAAAATCATATAGTGAGGCAAGAGCTGGCAGTGTCATTTACTTCTTTGGGGCAGTTGCGACGGCTGGTGGCATTTTTTCAATCCAAGTGATGGGTATTATTTTTCTATGTACTACACTCTTCTATTTTATTTACACAGTTTATAAGTTAAGTAAATTTATGTCATTCGGCAGTATGATTGGGTTAATTGCTTTTGAAGTGATGCTGTGGGGCGCTTTTATTTCGGGAATCGTTTATATTTTAATCAAATTATATAATGGCGTGCTTGCGAGTCTACCAATTTAAAAAGGGGCAAACTAGAAAGTCTAGTTTGCCTCCTTTAATAGTAAATTAATAGCGCTTAAATGTTTTTTCTGCTGACTAGCAAATTGAATGGAAGTTGGGTTGTCATAACCAAGCCAAACGGCAGTTGTATATTGGTTATTTAGACCAGCTGTCCATAAATCATTATAATTGTCAGTCGTTCCTGTTTTAATCCCCGTATAGCCCGTTTTATGTGACACGCCTCTACCTGTTCCGTTTAAGACAACATCTTCCAATAAAGTGCGGATGGAAGCAACTGTTGGACTAGACCATACTTCAACAAAAGAATCATCCCATTCGTATAAAGGCTCACCATCCACTGTTTTCACTGCTCGAATTGTACGGGGCGTACGATAAGTTCCATCGATAAAACTTGTGTAAGCACTCGCCATTTCTAGAGGCGTCATTCCTTTTTCAAATCCACCTAAAGCTGCAGCGTAATTCCAGTCTTTCTGTGAAATTGATTGAAAATTAAAGGGCTCTAAATAAGAAAAAGCCTGTTCTACACCGACAAGTTGAAGCATTCTAACAGCTGAAGTGTTATGACTATGACGAAACGCGTCTTGAATCGTCGTCATGCCATATACTCCGCCACCCACATTTTTGGGGCAATAAGATCCGATACAAATCGGTCCACTATTGACGACTGTTTTTCTCGTATACGGCGTACTTTCGAATAAAGGACCATAAACGAGTAGCGGTTTAATGGCTGAACCAGGTTGTCGAACTGCTTGAAATGCTCGGTGAAATTCTGTCGATGCAAAACCACGTCCCCCGTATAAAGAAACAATCTCCCGCTTTTCATTGTCAATGACTGCGGCGCCTGCTTGTAAATTTCTGCTTTGCAATAAATGCGATAAAGCTTGCTCATCCATTTTTTGTTTTTCTGGGCGAAGTGCTGTTTCGATGACGATGCCATTTTTTAATACTTGCGAGAATTTTTCATTGAAAGCAGCTTGCAATGCTTCTTTTTCATAGGCTTCATCAGCCGCGGCCAATTTTTTCGTAAACCCATCTTGTTCCGCAATTAACATTTTTAGTTCATGCATAACATAATCGCTATACATAGGAAAATCACTTTTCTTTCCTTTTAAAGAAAGGTGAATCGGCATTTCTTTAAGTTGTATGATCTCCTCGACTGTTAAAATGCCGCTTTTTTGCATCGTATCGAGTAAGCGTTCTTGTCTCTTTTTTGTTTCCTCGAAGTTGACGAGTGGATCATAGCGACTCGGATTATTTGGAATCGCAGCAATAAAAGCCATTTCTGCTTCATTTAAAGTATGTAATGGACGGTTAAAATAATAAGTTGCGGCAGATCCAATTCCGTAAACTCGATTTCCAAAATACATTTCATTTAAATAAGCTTCGAAAATTTCTTCTTTTGTCATTCTTTTTTCAAGCTCTGCCGCGTAAAGCAATTCGACAACTTTTCGTTCATACGTTTTTTCAGTCGTTAAATATTGCATGCGGATTAACTGTTGGGTAATGGTTGAAGCACCTTGGTTTTTCGCATCAGCTTGTGCATTGACAACGAATGCCCGAATAATCGCAGAAATATTATAACCGCGATGTGTATAAAATTCTTCATCTTCACTTGCTAAAAATAATTGTTGCACAAAGGATGGGATTTCTGAAAGTGTCAGCGGTGTTCGCCATTCAATATAAACTTCTGAAAATGTTTGTCCATGTTGATCTTTCATCGCGATTGGAAGTTCATAGCTTGGCGCGATTAATTGGATAGAATCGGATAATTTCGTTTTCATCGTTTGGGCTTCATCATATTCGGCAACGATGGCTTTTTGTGTGAAAAGTAAAATCAGGATTGAACAAATAATTATGACACTACCTAGTATGCCCCTCAAATCTTTGCCTCCCAAAAAGAGACAAACTAGAAAATTTAATCTCTAGCTTGTCAAATGTTTAATTTTAAATGCATTGAAAAGGCTCCCCAATGTTTTAAGCGATTGGACAGCTTTTCATCATTTATAAAGTATAGCACCGTTTTTACTTTTTGAGTTGATTTTCATATAAAAGTGAGCGTTCATGATGACTTTGTTGCACGGCAATAAAATCTTCAAAATCCTGTGTAGGTTTACGTCTCGCTATATAAAGGAAAGCGAAAGCAATTAAAAATAAAGAAGCTGTAACGATAAAAACGGAAGCAATACCAATATATCCACTAATAATACCACCGAGCATTGGTCCGACGATATTCCCTAGAAATCTAAAGCTAGTATTATAGCCCATGACTTCTCCTTGAATATCAACAGGTGCTTCTCTACGCACGAGAGCAGTTGTGACTGGAATCATGCCTCCAATGGAAATTCCATATAATAATCTAAAAATCATTAATTGCCATAACTCTGTGACGAAAGCTTGCGGAATAATAAAGACAAATGACAAAATAAGTAAAGCGGATAAGACTTTTTCATAGCCGATGTCATCGCCAATTTTTCCCCATTTTCTCGCAAATAATAAGTTACCAAGTCCAGCCGCACTAAATGTTAAGCCGGCAAGAAAAGCAACGTCTTTTGCATCGGTTAATTCGGCGACATAGAGTGAAAGGAGTGGTTGAATACTGAAGTTTCCGATTTGAATAATCGCAGTGACGAGCATGACGTTAAACATTAAGCGATGTTTAAAAATCGCTTGAATAATCGTCGAGCGAGAATAGTTAACTGTTTTTTGGTTTTTAGTTTTTCGGACTTCATGAATGCCGAAAAAGATAATTGTAGCTGAAATGAGTAAAGTGACTGAAGTAATCATAAATGTATATTGGAAACCGAAAACGTCTGCAAGTAAGCCGCCAAAAATCGGTCCAAAGAGCATGCCTGAAACGCTTCCCATCTGTAAAGTTCCAAGCATTTTACCAGCTTCTTCACGGGAAGTCTGAGAGGAAATAAAAGCAAGTGAGGTTGGGATGAATCCCGTCACAACACCCATAAATAAACGTAGAAAGAAAAAAGCTTCAACAGATTGAACGAACCCCATAAATAAGACAGAGGTTGCGAGTCCTAAACTGTTTATAATTAAAATTGGTTTAAAACCATGTTTATCCGCAATTCGTCCCCAAATGGGTGACATAAAAAATGCTGAGATAAATGTTGCCCCAAAAATTAACCCCGACCATTTTTGGACATAAGCAGGTGAAAAATCCCCAAAGGTATCAATATATAACGACAAGAAAGGCATGATCATCGTCATTGTTCCAGCGACAAGGAAGTTACAAATCCACATAATGATAAAATTTCGTTTCTGTCTATCCATTCCCATAAACCTTCTTTCTTTACTTGACACTCTAAATAGTATAAAACATTTCGAGTTACGAAGAAAGTAACATGCTTAATCATCGAAATTCTAGAAGTGATGTGTTAAAGTAACAAGTGGTGAATAAATATGAAAAAAATATTTTTTATTCTAATGGGAATCCTATTAGTGAGTGGACTGGCTGCTTGTGGGCAAAGCGACAGCCCAAAATCGGAAGAAAAACCGGTTGAAAAAGAAGTAACAGAAGATGGCCCAGAAAACAAAAAAGAAACAAATGATCAAGAGGAGGAAACAAATATGTACCCACAATTATCTGAAGAAGTAGCAGCAAACGAAGCACTAGTTGTAATGAACACAAACCACGGTGCAATTAAAATTAAATTATTCCCTGAGCTTGCGCCAAAAACAGTTGAGAACTTTTTAACGCATGCTGAAAATGGTTATTATGACGGTATCATTTTCCACCGTGTTATTGAAGATTTCATGATTCAAGGTGGAGACCCAACAGGAACTGGAATGGGCGGCGAAAGTATTTTCGGCGATACATTTGAAGATGAGTTCAATATGCAATTATTTAACTTACGTGGTGCTTTATCAATGGCAAACGCAGGTCCTGGAACGAACGGAAGTCAGTTCTTCATCGTTCAAAACAGTGATGCACCAGCAAGTGCAAAACAAATGATCGACGGCGGATGGCCAGAAGAAATCGCAAATGCTTATGAAGCAAACGGCGGTACACCACATCTTGACCAAAAACATACTGTATTTGGACAAGTGATCGAAGGCATGGACACTGTAGATGCGATTGCAAAAGTTAAAAAAGGCGCGCAAGATAAGCCAGTTGAAGATGTTGTCATCGAGTCAATCGAAATTTTACAAAAATAAGTCTGTGAAATAACTATAGTTAGGAAGTGTCGTAAATGAACGTTATTTTAATGCCGTTCCTTTACTTTCCGGAAGATAAAACCGAATATATTCCTGCAGCAATTTCTTTTACCATTTTTATGATTTTATGTGTATTAGCTTTTAGATGGATTCGTAAAACGTCTAAAAAGCAGGAAGCTGCAACAAAAGAGCTTGAAGAACGTATTTTACGTGAACGTCAAGCTGAGAGAGAAGCACGAGAAAAACTTCAATAAAAAATTAGCCTCGAAAAGTCAAAGTGTGCGACTTTTCGGGGCGTTTTTTGATTATAAATCACCTTCAAGTGCTTTAATAAAACGTTCGACACCATTTTTAACGAGTGCAGGTGGACATGCAACATTCATCCGCAAAAATCCAATGCCAGCTTCTCCGTATTTACTACCTGGTTCAAGTGCAAGACGTCCTTTATGTAAAAGTTTTTCCATCATTTCATCTTCAGAAAGTCCGGTCTCTCGGTAATCAATCCACAATAAATAAGTAGCTTCCGGTTTATTAACTTTAATTTTAGGCAAATGAATTTTAAATTGTTCAATGACAAAATCCATATTATTAGAAACTGTCTCCAGTAATTGTGCTAACCAAGGACCGCCTTTTTCATAAGCTGATTTTAAAGCAGCTGCCGCAAAAGGATTTAAGTTCATTTGTCCGTGAGCTAAAGCGTGTTGCTGTAATTTTTCACGAACTCCTTCATCCGAAGCAATCATCACTGCTGCCTGAACGCCCGCAAGATTAAAAGTTTTTGTCGGCGCTACACAAGTGATAATGCGCTTTGCTTCTTCTCCAGCAATCGATGCGATTGGAATATGTTGATAGGTTTCAAAGATAAGATCTGCATGAATTTCATCCGATAAAATCAATACATCGTATTTTGTACAAAGTTCAAGGATTTTTAATAGTTCAGGCATTTTCCAAATAATTCCCCCAGGATTATGTGGATTACATAGGATGAATAACTTCACATTTTGTTGTAAAGCTTCCTCGAATTTTTCAAAATCAATGGAATAAATCCCATCTTTTTCAAGTAACTCACATGTGACAACTGTTCGGTCTAGATGACCAGGAACTTGGAAGAACGGCGGATAAACAGGTGGTGTCACTAAAATCGCATCGCCATCCGAAGTAAATGTTTCGACAACAGAGGCGATGGCTGGAACAACGCCGTGATGGAAAAGCATCCATTCATGATTGATTTTCCAATGATGTCGTTCTTGAAGCCAATTCTGAAGGGCATCTTTACATTCACTACAGACATATGAATAACCGAACACCCCATGTTCGAGTCTTTCACGCATTGCATCAATGACGACCTTTGGCGCAGCAAAATCCATATCTGCAATCCACATCGGTAAAAGATCATCTATGTCTTCTAAACCATAAGTGTCTTGCATCTGATCCCATTTGATAGACCGCGTATTTCTTCGATCAATCACTTGTTCAAATTCGTTCATCAGTTCTCCCCCTTTTCTTTTCTATCTCCTATGCTATCATATAGTTATTGAATTAAAAATAAGGTGAATCAAATGGAAATAATCGAAATGAACAAAAAAGCAATTACAGTTTTAAAGCAATGGGATCCATTTCAAGCTGGAAAAGATGCCTATGAACATGAAATTATTGATGTTGTCGCAGCTTTACAACGCTTTGACCATCCGGTGGATTTAGCAAAAAGCATTCGAGAAATTTATGAGCATTCTTTTAAAATTTGGATTCCAATTGAAAAATGCGTTCAAATTTCTTATCAGCTCTTGGCGATTAAGTTTAAAGCCAAAAGTATTGTTTAATTTGTTTTAAGTATTTAAATAAAAGATGAATTAGAAGAACAGTAGGGGAAAGAATCCCTACTGTTCTTTTTTTGATATGAAGCTATCTCGAATTTATCCCGCATTAACGGGCAGGCCGACTAAAACCGCCACGTCCTGTGGCATCGTCGGCATTAGTACATCCTGT
>CANSAF010000050.1 GCA_947644645.1 uncultured Sporosarcina sp.
CTGATGAATCATCTGAGCTGTCGTCTGATGAATCGTCTGAGCTATCGTCTGATGAGTCATCTGAGCTGTCGTCTGATGAATCGTCTGAGCTATCGTCTGATGAATCGTCTGAGCTAGCATCTGAAGAATCTTCTGAGCTATCGTCTGATGAATCATCTGAGTCATCTTCTAATCCAGTAGCATCTAAAACAAACTCTTCGCCACCGTAAGTTGCTTCCAACGTAACGATAACAACCTCGTCAGCAGCTGCATATGCAACCTCTTTAATATGCTTTTCTTCTAAATCAGTAGCATCCGCTACAGCTTTAATTAATTCTGCTTGCGTTGTACCAGTAACAGTTACTGCATCAACACCATCATTGAAGTTTACTAGTTTAATAGTTTTAACTGTATTTTTAACTTCAACATCATATGTTGCAACAACAGTTTCTAAATCACCTTCAACTTTAACAAGGGAAACTGTAGCGGTACCAGCTTTTAATCCTTTTACAGTATTATCAACTTTAGCATCAATTTCTGCAGAGTCGTCACCAAATACTAATACCGACTTATCTGAAGTGCGTAGTTTAAAGTCTAAATCTTTGTCTGCATCTTCAACATCTAATTTAGATGCAACATCAGAAATACTTACACCATCAATATATGCTTCAATAGCAATTTCTCCTGTTGATTTATCAACTGAAACATTTTCATCTTCTTCATCAACTAAGTCTGGATTAATATCAATCTCAAACTTTTCTTCTGGTACTAGTTTAAATTCATCAACTTCAACTTCACCGTCTACTTCAACCGTAGTCACAGTAAATGAACCTAGCTTAGTACCAGCTGTACCATCCTCTTTTGCAAGGTGAACAGTTACAGTGTACGTTCCCTCTTCAGCAAATACTGTTGGAGCTGTTACTGTTTCACCTTTTGAATTAGTAACCACATCAACTGTATTCACATCAGAACGCATTTTCTCACTATATTGATCTAAAACATCATATTTATACGTATATCCTGCATCTGCTTCAACTTTTACGTCTTCAGCTTTAATAGTTGTTGCTGCTTGTTTTGCATTAACTTCAACATTCAGAGTAACTGGATCAAGGTTTAAAGCTTTATCAAAGTTAACTGTAAATGTTACAGTACCTTCTTTACGTGGTTCAATTGTATTTGTACCAGTAACATAAGCAACTGTTGGATCACTTGATTCAATTGATGCAATCGCTGGAAGGTTTACATCTGCTACCTCATCACCGAATGCATTAACTGCTTTTTTAACATCAATCGTAACTGTTTCACCAAGAGTTACGTATGCCAATTTGTTCGAAAGTGCTACCTCTGTTACTTCAACAGCTTTTGTTGCACTTAGTACGTTAACATCAGCCCAGTTAGACTCAATAGCTTCGCCTTCTTCAGGAGTTACAACTACTTGATATTTAAATGTATCTGCTGCTGTAGTACCGTTTACTACACCAGTAGTTTTGTTGTATGAAGCACTTGCTGCTTTGTTATAGTTAAATTCAACTGTATAGCCTGCTTCTTTTAGCTCTGCAACAGTAACTTCTTTACCGTCATTGATTTGGATTGGAAGTTGCTGATTAGCTTCTTCTTTAAGAGTAGTGTTAATCGCACTTACCGACTCAACTACAAGTTCAACGTCCGCTTCTTCAAGTTCAGCAATTTTAGCTTCTGCTGCTACTAAAGTATCTAGACCTGTGATTTCAGCTTCTTCATCTAATACTAACGCCGCATCAACTAAAGCACGTGCTTCTTCAACCGCTGCTTTGTCGTCAAGTGTTAATGCTTCAACTGCTGGAAGTGCTTCGATTGCTGCTTCTGCTGCTTCGATTGCTTCGATTAGTTCTTCATTGTCGCCTGGCTCTTCTGGATCTACAAACTCTGGACCATCTTCACCTTCAACAACTTCTCCATACTCTACATCTTCTGCCGCATTTTCATCAGCTTCAAGAATATCTAAAGTTTCTGTCATTGTACCGCCGTCGACAGCACTTTTAGCTTCTAGATAGTTAGCTAATGAGTATACTTTACCGTTAGATGCTTTTACATATTTAGCTGTAAGTGCAAGACCAGCACTCTTCATTTCTAAAAATGTATCTAAATCTACTGAATAAAGTTTACCATCTTTTTCAACGATGTAATCTGTAATTGATAATTCTGCTGCTGGTGTTTCGGCTGCCATAACTGCTGCTGGTACAATTGCTGAAGCTGAGAAAGCTGCTACCATTGCAGCTGTCGTCATAACTTTAAATGGTTTCTTTGTCATTTGTATTCTGCACCTCGTCTTATAATTAAGTATAATATTTTACCTTTAAAAGATAGCGTAGTGCTATCTTTTAAAGGCTTTAGTAATTCTTTAAAAGAATTATTTTTTTGTGATAACGCCTGTTTTCACTTCTGTATCAGTGTGCTTAATGCTGCTTACTTGACCTGTAAATTTATTTGCATTGAAACGATTTTTCGTCAATTCATATGTCTCACCGTCAATTGTAATTTCATAGCTAGTTGCACCTTGAAGTTCAGTTGGTAATTGATCATGGTTTAATACTACGCCCCATGTATCTGTTGCTGTATTGTCTTGAATTTCAAATGCTGCTGTATTTAATTCTCCTAATACAAACTTCGGAGCAACAACTTTCTCTACAACACCTGCTTTAACCGCTGTTTCAGTGTGCTTAACGCTGCTTACTTGACCTGTGAATTTATTTTCGTTGAAACGATTTTTTGTCAACTCATACGTTTCACCGTCAATTGTAATTGTATAGCTATCTGCACCTTGAAGTTCAGCTGGTAATTGATCATGGTTTAATACTACACCCCATGTATCCGTTGCTGTGTTGTCTTGGATTTCCCAAGCAGCTGCAGGTAAGTTATTTAATGCAAATTCGTTACCGCCTGGTGTTTCGTTATCTCCACCTTCAGGTCCTTCTTTAATTTTTGTAAAAAAACCCGTTAGTGTATCAGTTTTCATTTTGTTGCTTGCATTGTCTTGAATGTAGTACGAGTTACCTTGTGAGTATTTAAGTGTTACTTTTGAAAGATCTGTATCGTTCTTCCAGAAGTTTTCTTTGAATGTAATTACTGCACTGTTTGAACCGTTCGCTACATATTTAACACCTTCGCTAGCGTTTTCGCCTTTGTCAGTGAAGAATAATGTTGCAACATCATCAGCATTACCTTGTAGTTTTACATCTTCAGAGTAAGTAACTGTTACATCTTTACCTGACTCATCAGCATGTGCGCCTACGATTACAGGTGCTGCGTTATCGATAAAGTCTTCTTTTAGATCTTTATCAATTGTAAGTGCTGCATTTCCAACTTTACCAGTTGAATTTGTAATTACATCTTTATCAATTTCAACGCTTGTGTTTTCTTGAGCAGTTGGGAATTTAACACCTGTTTTAGCTGTAAGTGTTAAAACTTTACCGCTGATTTTAACGTCGAAGTATCCTGCACCAGAAACTTCTTGTGTTTTCAGAACCTCTTCGCTACCCGTAAAGATATCTGAACGGTTTGCAACGAATGCAGCTACAGTGATGTCGCTTGCTTTAACATTACCTTTGATGTTTTCTTCGAATACAACTTCGATTTTCTCAGCTGATTGAAGAACAACTTCATCGATAATTGGAGCTGAAATTGAAATACCTTTTGTTGTTGCAGTTAATTTAGATTTGTTTTTCGCTTTAACTACATCATCAAATGTATCAGTTTCTAAAGCATCTTTAGCAATTTCAACGTCATAGCTTTCGTCTGCTTTAATTTGTAAAGCACCTTTTGTTGCATGTACAAATTCTTTTGTATCTTCGATGATGATTGACTTACCTGTAGTGTCGCCACCGAATACTTTAACTTTTGCACCTGATTCTAGAACATATTTATCACGTCCGTCATAAAGTACAACGTCAGAATGAGTTAATGTATCTAAGTTTGGTACTTGGTCAAACGTTAAGATTAAGTCAGCTTTGTTATCGTTTTTAGGATCTGCAACGATTTCAGCTTTCATTGTCTTAATAGAAATGTTTTCTTGTGCTCTAGCTGTTAAACCAGTTGTTGCTTCGTTCATCGCATTTGTGAAAATACCATTTTGAACAACGTTAGCTGGCATATCAACTTTATAAGTTAAACCTGCATCGAATACATCTTCAGAGAATGAAATTTCTAATGCGTTATCGCCAACAACTTTCGCATTTGAGAACTTATCAACGTCAATTGTTTTACCAGTTGTTGTTTTTAAGTTAAGTTGCGCTTTGTTTAAGTTAATGCCACCGTCTGGCTCAACGATATCTTGGTCAAAGTATAAAGTGATTGCATCTTTAGCCGTAACACGTGCAACTTTAGCTACTGGGCTTGCTTCTTTAATAGATGGTGTTTTCACTTTGATTGTACGGTTTGACTCAGATAGTGTTTTGTTGTCGTCTGTTTTAACAGATTCTTTAACAACTAGCTTGTATGTTTTACCAGCTTGTAGCTTTTTAGAAGAATCTTTTCCTAATTGGAATTCAACTTCGTTCTTATCGTTTAGATCAACCCATTTGCCTTCAGCGTCTGCTGTTAGGAATTCAGATAAATCTCCTAGTTTCTGACTACCTTCGTCATAAACTGTGTAGTTTGCAACGTCTTTTGCAGAGTCTTTCATTTTCGCATTAAATTTAACGAAGATTTTATCTGCTGCTGCTGAAACTTCAAATCCTGGTGCATCTGCTGCCGCTTTCAATACAGTTGGAACGTATGAATAAACAACATCAGATACTTTTGGTTTATCGCCATCTAATAATGAAACGATGTATTTTTTACCAGATTCGATTTCTTTACCGTCTTCTAAATCGAATGTAGCTGATTTGCCGTCTGGCGCAAAGTTAATTGCTTTAGATTGAATTGTACCTTCAGATTGTACTGAGTTTCCTTCAGTATGAATCGTGAAGTATTTTCCGTTCAGTTCTGCTTCACGAACGAAGTCGCGGTCGATTGCGCTACCGAACTCAACAAGTACGCGAGTATCGTTAACAGCTTTAACTGAAGTGATTCCTTCTGTTACTTTCTCTTCTTCTACGTGGTTAAGACCAACTGATAAGAATTTAGAGAATTGTGCACGGTTTACAACTTCTGTTGGACGGTATTCCGTTACAGTAGTCATGCCAGCATACTCTAGAGCGATGATGTTCTCACGGTGAGGTTCGCCTGCTTTTTCTAGGTCTTTAATCGCTGTTTTAAAGTCTGCATCTTTGTAATCATCAACAAGGTTTACACCGTAAACTGCATCAAATGCACGAACGATAACTGTTGCCATATGTTGACGAGAAATGTCTGTTAATGGGTCTAGTGTACCGTTGATGTTTCCGTTGAATACGCCTTCTTCTTTAACTAATGCTGCTGCTTTAACTAGGTCTTGGTCAGCAAGGTTTACAGGAACGTCTGTGAAACGTTGTACTGTATTCCAGTTAGCTGGTGCTTCAACACCTTGAGCTTCTAGTACACGCGCAAGCATTTTAACTGCGTTTGAACGCGTTAAAGATTGTGCTGGTTTGAATGTACCGTCTACATATCCGTTGATAATACCACGGTCTACTAAATCATAGATAAAAGGTGCGAATTCGCTATCTGCATTCACGTCAGAGAAGTTTTTTGTTTCTGCTGCTGATGCAAGTGGCGCTACTGCTGAAGCTACCATTGTAGCTGTGATGGCACCTGTTAAGAATTTGTTCATTTTTGCTTTGTTCTTTGCCATAGAATAATTTCCTCCTAAAGAAAAAGTATCATTTTTTATTCCTTTCAACGCATCATTAATACGCATAGAAAGAGAACTATATAACCAATTATAGATTAATATAAAAAAATGTCAAATGGTTTCTATTGATTTACGAGAATACTAGGTTTTGTAATCTCATTGTAATATTCTACATAGAAATACAAAAATCCACAACCTATTTGCAATAAATAGATTGTGGATTTTTGGCTGAAGCACTCGGAATTATATATAAGCTTCGAGAAAATTATTCTATGCATTTTTATAGTAGCATGAAAATCCTTCCAATGTCAATTCGTACTATTCGGTTTCACATTATTAATAGAAGCCGTTAATATGACGAAGCCGATCATGAGAACGAAAATCAAATCTAGTAAACCAGTATGCATGGATACTGTGAAGATTGTCATGACGAATGCAAATGCGACTGCTTGGTAAGAACGAATACTTGCACGTTTTACTTGATTATATAGAAGGGAAATAATTACACCATATAATAGGAAGCCAATTGCAACGAGTAAATAACCGCCATCTAAGAACAATTGACCGATATAAGTTGGTGTTGTTGTTCGTGTTGGTCTTGTAATATATTTTCCTTCTTCGACACTTAACGAGTTTACCACTTCAGTTACTTTCATACGGGGTGAAACTTGTTCACCTGGTAGTAGTGTTTCGAAAATACCGAAATGCATTTGACCGTTTAAGTACCCTTCTTCTTTTGTATACTCAATAATTTTACTTAACACAATATGGCCTGTAACACTTTCACCATTTAATGAGCGAACCCATTTTGGCACTAAGTTTACTTTTTGTTCCACAGTCATTAATGATTCTGCTTGCTCTTCGCTTAGTTCTACATCTGGTTGTTCCCTAGAGTTAAACTCTTGTGTTGTGTCTTCTGATACAACACGAAAGAAACCGAATAGCGAGAAGAACACACCTACGCAAAACAGCGCGCCCAAGAACCAAGTAAGTTTAATACGTTTAACAACATAGTGAAAAATAACAAAACCAGTGAACAACATAATGATAATCGGTGTGCGGTAACCCATTAAAAGGAACAACACCATCACCGCGCCATAGATTCCCGCATACATTAATAACTTTAATTTCGTTAAGTTTTTATCACGAATGATTTGTAGTGATAAAAGTAATACGACTGCAAACCATAGTAATTGACTTAAAAAGTTTAGTTTCGGATCGAGATTGCGTCTTGCTGATTCGTCTGTAATCCCGACATCCCCTGTTGTCATCATTGTAATATAAGCAACAAGTCCGATTAACCCAAGGAACCAAATCGAATGGATTGTATACCCTCTTAAGAAAGAAAGTCCAAAAGTCGGGAATGTCCATCCTTTTTTATCGACAATATAAACCCCAATATAGTAACTGATGAAACTTAAAATAACCGCTGGCCAAATCGATACATGGACATTGAAGAGTTCAAATCTATGAAAATCGAAGAGACTCGTAAAAAAGTAAATGAACAAAATAAACGGTAAAAAGAAATAAGGTGAAAACGTATCAATTCGATTGATCTGATCGATGCGCTGTTTAAATTTTTTTTTCATAATGTCATACCATCATTGGATAGATGATGAATTTCCTCCCTTAGATAAAATCGTCTTCACAAACTCATTTCTGAAAATCATGAGAATGACAAAGTAAATAAAGACACCAGGCAATGCGATTGTTAAAATGTGTAATAACGGTGGTAACTCGGCAATATCTGTATATTTATCTGCCACACCAACAACAATTGCCATAATCGTGGTTGCGATGACGACTTGGATTGTATTTTTGATCAAATACATTTTGTCCAGTCCGCCAATGAGCTTCCATAATGTTGTAAACGTAATGGCTGAGTATAAAAACGCAACAATCGATGCCGATAGCGCAATCCCTTCTCCGCCAAAGTATATGGAAAAGATCCAGTTTGAGATGATATTTAGGACAATCGAGATGAGTCCAATGCGCATCATATAATGACCTTTTTCAAGTGTATAAAATCCTTTTGCCACAATCGCTTGGATTGAGTAAAAGAAAGTTGAACCGATGTAAAGAATTGAATACGACGTTGTCATTGCCGCCGCACTCGCTGTAAATGCACCGCGCTGGTAAACAAGTTCAACGAGTTCGTCCATTAACACCCACATACCTGCAAGTGCTGGCGTTAAAAAGACGAGTAAGTAAAGTAAACCTTTTTCAATTCCTTTACGGAAATCTAGCATATTGTTTTCTGTTTTCGCTTTTGCAATAACCGGGAATACGATCGTTGCAATCGTTACTGCGAAAATCGCTTGCGGGATATTAATGAGTCTGAAAGCGTAGTTTAAGTTCGCTACGATTCCGTCATCTTGCAACCCTGCCGCGAAGTATGTGTTGACGAGTAAGTTTATTTGTCCGACCGCGATTGTTAGTCCTACGGGCCAAAAAATCCCATAAAACTCTTTTACTTCCGCGCGGTCCATCCTTTGCGACCAATTTAAAAACTTTTTCGGTGTGCGGTACAGAACTTTTATGAGTAAGCTGAGAATTGTTCCGACGAAGTAACCGATTGGTACTGCAAGAATGCCCCATTTTGAATGGAAGAAATAGGCGAATATGATGGTCATTAAGACGACGCTCGTTTGTGAAAATACGGAGAAGGAGAATTTTCGATGTGCATCGAAGTATCCTTCGTAGACTGCGTTTATGCCGACAAAGACGAGTGAGGCGAAGTAGATCGCGACTGTCCAAACAGCAATTTGTGCACCATCCGTATATTGCATAAAGCCTGCGTCTGGGTAAATGAGTTTAACGACAGGAGAAGCGAGGAGCATCCCGACTCCCCCAACGACGAATGTAATAAGCGCCGTTCCTTTAATGATGTTCGTTAAGTGGGCTTCCCCTTTTCCCAAGGCATCGTATTTATAGTAACTTGGTAGAAATGCGTCTTTCATTCCCGTCAGTAAAAATAAGACGAACGCATTTGGAATTGCCATTGCAGCAATATAAGCATCCGCATGATAGGAGTCCCCGAAAAGTCCTGCGATGACGAGGTCTCGTATCATACTTGAAAACTTCAATACAAATGTAGAAAGTATAAGAAAGACGGATGCGAGTTTAAACTTATTCATAGGATGACCCGCCTGTATTTTTACGTTCTTTTAAGACTGCAAGAAGAAATTTTGGCAATTCTAGTTGACGTCTCCATCTTGATGGTTCTTTTAGTAAACGGTAGAACCATTCCAACCCAAGTTTTCTGAATGCGAGTGGCGCGCGGTCGATATTCCCCGAGAATACGTCAAATGAACCGCCAACACCTTGAAACACAGACACATTGAGTTTGTCCATATTGCGAATGATGAAGTTTTCCTGTGTTGGACTGCCGAGCGCGACGAATAGAATGTCTGCACCAGAGTCGTTAATCGTTTGTAGGATTTCTGCTTCATCTTTCACATAGCCGTCAAGTGTGCCCGCCACTTTTAAAGATGGATACGTTGCTTGTAAGTTGTCTGCCGCTTTTTGTGCGACGCCTGGTTTTGCGCCGTATAAAAAGACGGATGTATTATAGTTGCTCGACTCTTTACAAAGTAGTTCCATCATGTCGACACCTGTAATCCGTTCTTTAATCTTGCCGCCTTTCAGTTTTGAGGCGATGAGTACCCCGACACCGTCCGGAATACCGATTGTTGCTTTGTTTAAAATCCCGCGCAACTCAGGGTCTCTTCTAGATTTCATTAGTTTTTCGGGATTAATGGCGACGATGAACGATTTCTCGTCGTTTTGGAGGCGCGAGAAAATGCGTCCGATCGTTTTCTCGGACGATTCCGTTGTCACATCTACGCCAAACATTCGTTCATACATATGAATCACCTTATCGTTCAAGCGATTGCTCGATTTTTTTATTATTCATTAAAGGGATATCCCTTTTACTCCTTGCTGTTGCCAAGAAGATGATGTTCGAATCCTGCAGCTGTCCAGTCTGTTTCCGTCAGGATATTTTTTGTATCAAAAATGATTTTATTTGCTAAAAGTGGTGCGACCTTTTCTGGTTGTAATTGCTTGAATTCCGTATGGTCTGTTACGACAACAACGATGTTCGCGTCTTTTAGTGTTTCTTCTAATGAAAGCTTTTGTGTCGGATGTTCGATTTCTTTAATATATGGATCGAATGACGCCACTTCTAAGCCAAGTTTTTGCATTTCTTCAATGACTGTAATCGCTGGGCTTCCACGTAAGTCGTCTACATCGCCTTTAAATGAAAGGCCGAGTAATGCAACTTTTGTTTTTTCCGCTAATAAATCTTTCGTGCGTTGTGCAACATATGCTGGCATGCCATCGTTAGTATCTCGAGATAATTTCACAAGATTTGATAGTTCTGGTGCCAATTCTACAACAAACCAAGGATCTACAGCGATACAATGTCCGCCGACACCTGGTCCTGGTGTATGGATATTGACACGCGGGTGGAAGTTGGCAAATTTAATGGCTTCCCAAATATTCACATCTAACGTATCCCCGATTTTCGCCAGTTCATTGGCAAATGCGATGTTGACATCTCGGTAAGTGTTTTCCATTACTTTAACAAGTTCCGCTGTTGTTGCGTCTGTTAAATGGATGGTCCCTTTCACGAAAACTTCGTAAAGTTCTTTTGTCATTTCCGCCGATTTTTGGTCAATTCCCCCAACGATGCGGTCATTATTCGTTAATTCTTCAAAGATACGCCCCGGAATAACACGTTCTGGTGAATGCGCAACGAATAAGTCTTCGCCTAATGTTAAGTTCGATTTTCTTAGTTCTGGCAGCATCACGTTTTCCACTGTTTTTGGTGGAACTGTCGATTCTAAAATGACAAGTGCACCTTTTTTAAGATACGGCACGATTGATGCTGTTGCTTTTTTAATATAGTCTGTGTTCGCCGTTTTGTCTGGATTAATCGGCGAAGGCACTGCAACGATAAAAACATCTGCTTCAACAGGTTCTGTTGATACAGTGAAAAATCCTTCATCAATTGCTTTTTCTAATCTTTCTTGAAGATGAGTTTCTTCTATATGAAGTTGTTTGTTTTGAATCATGTTAACTGCTTTTTCATTTATATCTACGCCGTGAACGTGAACTCCGTGATTTGCGAACATTACTGCTGTTGGCAATCCGATATATCCAAGTCCCATCACACATAATTTTTTATTCATCATTAGCTTCCTTTCATGTGTATCAAAGTTGTTTCTAAATACATCTTTTGATTATAACATAAATTGTCGTTTAGTCGCTATTTCTATTGTGATTTTTTGTGACTTATTGTTCTCTTATCTTTGACGTATGCGTTTTTAAAAAGTTCGCTTGCGCCTATTTTAGTATAAACGATTTGTCGAATTTTCGATATAAAGATTTTATGGTTATTTCTTTATTTCAGTGAATTTTCCGAAAATTTTAGTTATAATAGAGTTGATGACCACATTATAATTAGGAGGCGTTTTGATGAAGACGATATTTCGTGGGTTAATGGTTTTATTGGCCGCGTTATTGGTATTTCCGGTAACATATGCGGAAGCTTCTTTTACCGATGTAACGCTGTATGAAGACGAGATTCAGTTTTTAATTGACCGAGAGATTTTAAATGGTTATGAGGATGGTAGTTTTAAACCAAGTAATAATATGAACCGATTGAATGGTGTGCAAGTGTTATTGCGTGCGAAAGGGATTACTGATTTTGACGCGCCCGATCCTGGATTTGCAGACATGAAACCAGATACGTATGGTTATGCAGAAGTTGCGAAAGCGGTTGAGCTCGGAATTATTTCGGGAAAAACACATGCAGATGGGTCACGTTATTTTGATCCAGCAGCTCCATTAACGCGTGGACAGATGGCAAAGATTATTGTGGAAACGATGAAGTACGACATTGACGCGTCCTATACTTTCCGCGACGTGCCAGCGACGAATGGTTTTGCGAAGTATATTTCAACATTGGCTGTAGAAGGTGTGACGGAAGGTTATCCGGATAATACATTTAAACCGAATACTTCTATTTCAAGAGCTCATTTTGCTTTATTCGTCGCAAGAATGTTGAATGATGATTTTAAACCAGAACCAAAGCCAACGAGCTTTAAGTTGGATAAGTCGATGAAATATACGCGTTCGATGAATGTTGACGGACGTAGTTATACGGATAGTATGTGTTATGTTGGACCTTATATTGTTGGGCCTGAGTCGAATGTTCCGGGTGAGTGGGATGAGTGGTTAGTGACTGGCGGGGGCAGCAATGACTATTTTATAACTTTCGAAAATAAAGATCGCTTATTAACTGGCTACGGAATGGAATACGATACCGAATTAAGGTATCCAATTTATAAAGGTAAAACTTATTATAGTGATTGGGGTCATCGATATGATGTTCTAAATGTCGGGCTTACGTACAAAACACAGGCTGGTACATTTAAACAAGTTATCGAAGTGAAAAGTGAATTTGGTTACACAACTTATTATGCACCAAATGTCGGACCAATTAAAACTGTTTCTAATGGGAAACCTACAATGGAACTCATAAAATTGGAACCAGTTGGTAAATAGTTTTTTTGGGGGAGCCTTTTGTTGCTCCCGTTTTTTTATTGGATATAATATGAACTTTTAGTTTGTCCGACTTTTGTTAAAGTTAATTGGCGGAGAATACGTGTCGCTGATTTTGAGCTAATGTTTAGTATTTGGCGAAGTTGAGCGTTGGTTAAAGTTGAGCTTATTAAGTAAAAACAGTCTTCGACGGCTTGGTGAATCAGGGTGTTACTTGTAAGACCACATGGCTCGCATGTCCAAGTGCGCCCTTGTTTTTTCGTCATCTGTTGATGGCAGTTTAGGCAAAGGACACCTTTTTTGAGATCATTTACTGGAATGTCATATCGCTCGCATAACGGTTGTTGTGGTTTGGGTGCCTTGCGTGATTGAATTTGCTGTTCGATTTTTGTTAATTCATTTATAGTAATTTGTTTTTTCATTGCTAGTTTTGTGCGAATGTATTTTGGCAGTTGCATTTTATATTTCACGGGTACTGATTTTGGATATTCGGCAATGTCTACTTTTGCATTGGCCATGGCAAGAATTGGATAAATTGGTGGATGATTTGGGAACTTTTCAAGAATTTTATGAAGCCCATGCACCGCCCGATCCATTTGATGTACTGCACATTCAAATTTTTCGACTTCTTGATTGGCAGAAATTTTGATGGTTTTACCTTGGTCTTCTTTAAAATAAATGGTTCCAGCATATTTTTTAATTTCCATGAGAATAATGGCGTGACGCGTGAGGATAAGGGTGTCAATCTGGATATAGAAGTTGGGGAGTACTTCTAATCGTATATCTTTGAAAATATGATGTTCGTTTGGCAAGCCGATTTCAGGTAAAATCCGATCGATTTCTACTTCACCGGAATAACCCGCTTTTAGTTGATACACTTTGTTGTTAATAAATGGATACTTCTCGTGATTTTGCGGCAATCTAATTAATAGTCGTTCATGCGCCAGGAGATCCCAAGGCGGTTTACGTTGTGCGTCGATTATACTCACCTCCCTTAGACTGAATTTTCTATTTAATTATAAGTGATAGATTGTTAGATTACAAGGGGGAGTGGTGGGTTTTTATTGAGTGAGTAGTGGGCTGGGGGGCTTTAGGGAATTACGGGAATACTTTAAGCAATTATGGTGACACCTTAGGGAATTAACTCAGAACTTTAGGCAATCCCGGAGGCTTTAGGGAATCGGCGCTGAACTTTAGGGAATTACGGGAATACTTTAAGCAATTATGGTGACACCTTAGGGAATTAACTCAGAACTTTAGGCAATCCCAGAAGCTTTAGGGAATCGGCGCTGAACTTTAGGGAATTGCGGGAATACTTTAGGCAATTATAGTGACACCTTAGGGAATTAACTCAGAACTTTAGGCAATCCTCGAGACCCATAAAAAAACCAGCGCCCCGACTCCCCGGGATGCGCTGGTTTGATTAAAACTGATATGCCTCTTTTTTCACCGCTAAACTAAACACGATGTAAGCGACTAATGAGAATACGATTGGCAAAGTGACGGTGTGAACACCGAATAATGCGCCGTTCGCTTCATTATAGAAATGCAAGCCGACGTAGGACAGCATGCCGACAACCATTGACGCGATGGCGCCGTATTTATTGCCGTATTTCCAGTAAAGACCGAGGACGACTGGCCAGATAAAGGCTGCCTCTAGTCCGCCGAATGAAAATAAGTTTAGGAAAATTAATAGTTCCGGTGGCTGTAAGGCGAGTAAAAAGACGATGACGCCGAGTAAGCCGGTGACGCCGAAACTGACTTGTTTAATGCGTTTTTCTGCGGCATCTGGACGAATAAAGTTTATGTAGACGTCTTTTACGATGGCAGAACTGACGAGTAATAATAGTGAATCGACCGTCGACATAATCGCCGCCATTGGTGCGGCGAGCACGATACCCGCGAGCCATGCTGGTAATACTTCTAGCGCGATGAGTGGGATGACTTTATCCCCCACTTCAATGCCTGGCATAACAGGTCTTGCGAAAATCCCGATTAAATGCATGTTGAGCATAATAAAACCCGTAACGATTGTGCCGACAACAAGCGCGCGGTGCATGGAGCGAGAGTTTTTGTAACTCATTGCGCGAACTGCCATTTGCGGTAGCGCAACAACTCCGACACCGACGAGTATCCAGAATGAAGATACATATGCCGCAGATAATGAGCCGTCTGCACCAAAGGGCGTGACAAGTCTCGGATTTTCATTGAACAAATCTTGCATAATGGCTGGAATTCCGCCGCCCGCAATGACTACGCCGATGAGTAAAACGAGCGTCCCCACAACCATAATCGCGCCTTGAACTGCATCCGTTACCGCGACAGCGCGGAATCCGCCGATGACGACGTAAACGAGCACGGACACTGCGAAGATGAAAAGTGCTGTCGTATATTCGAGTCCAGTTAGCGATTCGATTAACCGACCACCGCCAACCCATTGTGCGGTCATTGCCGAAAATAAAAAGACGATAATGGCAATGGCCGATAAAATCGCAACCGCCGGGCTATTGTATCGGACTTTTAAAAAGTCGATCATCGTTACTGCTTTATAACGACGTGCTAAAATTGCGAATTTCTTTCCGAGAATTAATAAAACAAAATAACCGGTGACGACTTGTGCCATGGCGAGTAAAATCCATCCGAAGCCAACTGTATAAGCTGTTCCAGGACCTCCCAGAAAACTGGAAGCACTGCCGTATGTCGCAACCATTGTCATTGCAAGGACAAAGCCGCCGAGTTCGCGTCCACCGAGAAAATAATCATTTAAAAAATTATTGCCTGTACTCATTCGTTTTGAAGAGATTAATCCAATCGCGAAAATCGCAATTAGAAAAATGAGCAACGGAATAATAACGCCGATATTCATACATCTTCCTCCTCGTCAAACGATACTTCCGTTAAAAAGAATTTGGTTATGATAATGACGAGGATTGAAATTAAAATGAATCCGACGACACAACTGTAAAAAAACCAATCTGGTAAACCAAATATATATGTATAATCCTCTACGGGTCTTGAACCTAACCCATAAGCAAAGCCGAACCACCAGATGAAATTAAAGATGGCAAGGCCAATCCCAATCCATGCTTCACGATGCGCAATTTTAAAGCGCGGATCTGTCGTTTCCTTATTCATTTGCATGACATCCTTTAATTTAAGTAGCGTACACTTTAATGAACAGAATAACATAATTTTCGGATGAAATGTAGATTAGTTCTGTGATTTTTTTGTTGTATTGGTCTGGTTTGCAGGTAGATTATACGGAGTTCTGGGCGGATTTAGTGATTGCGGGCAGATTAAGTTGGTTTCCCGGCAGATTATGGGTGATTGCGGGCACATTATTTTTTCCGCGGACATTATTGCAGATTGCGCGGACATCTTCGGCGATTGCGAGCATATTCGCGATTGCAAAGATAGGAAGGCCCCGGAGTAATAAAGAGAAAGACAGCTCCTAACGCCAAGCGACACCTAAAAGCATAATTCAGCTTTTAGGTGCAGCTTTTTCCGAAGTGAATACCATTCACTCTTTTCTGAGCATTGCGTTTGGTTTTTTTATACGAATTTCCATGATTAACGCTGCTAATATACCGACAAGCATACCGTTGGATAAAATAGGTCTGACTAATTCTGGTAAAGTTTGGAATGCAGTTGCTGGCAATGTCATGATTGATAAACCTAATAATGAAGGGAGTGCGATTCGGTAAACTGTTTTTGGTTCGAATGTAAGCCCTTCGATATTTTTTAATGCGGATTTAAATAATTGTAAGTAAGCGACAAATAATACCGTGTTTCCAACACTATGTGGAATGGTTGAGAAAAAAGCGCTAAATGTCGGGACGATGCCGAGTAAAATAAATAAAGCGGAACCGATAAAAAATGGCAATCGCTCTTTAATACCTGTTGATTGTAAAAATCCGAGCGATGAAGCGTATGGTGCATACGGGACGAGTCCCAATGTGCCAGCTGCGGCGGATAAGGAACCAGTGATGAAAAACGATGCTTTATATTGTTTGGCAGTCGTTTTTTGTTCGTAAATATCTTCCGCACCTTTTAAAGTTGCGATTGTGTTTGTCGTGTTTAATAAACCTGTGATAATAACTGTGACGATAATTCCCCATTCTAATGAAGGCGTGCCCCACGGAAACCAGTTAAGAAAAGGAGTTGTTTTGATCGTCGCTGTTTTTTCTGCTGGAAATAACTGCACCGCTATAATCCAACCGACTGTCATGCCGATAAGTAAATTTAAACTACTTATAATTCCTTTGCCTTTAATGTGAATAAAAATTGTTAATGCGGCGAGTGCAAATGAATAGATGGCTAACTTCCCATCAATTGACTCTCCCGTATTTAAGCCAATCATTCCTTTTAAAAAAATTGTAATTAACTGATTGGCAAGTAATAATAAGAAAACGAACATAACGATTGGCGTGAACCACTTCTTCAACACTTCCCCCATCCCAAATAATCCTAGGATGGCAACGAGTATGCCCGAAATAATTACGCCAACGGCAATACTACCGCCTACGGTCATCAAATCTAAGTTCATCGCGCTCGCCGTTCCCGCTAAACTTAAAATAACGCCCCACCAAAGTCCTGACTGCCCTTCCATTAGTGAAAGTCGGTGACCGAAAAATCCTTGGAGTAAGCAGGCGATGCCGGTGAAGATAAATGAGCGTTGGATGGCGGACACGATTTCGATTTGGTCTAATTCGAAGGCTGCGCCAATTGAGATTGGGATGACAATCGTGTTTGCGAACATAAAAAAGAGCCATTGAAATCCCGCGAGTATGGTTACGGATGCTGATAATTGTTTCATTTCGTCCCCCTTTTCAAAGCACAATAAATCCATTATACAGAATAATTCGCCAATTTGGGGTGTGAAATTATAAAGGGAGGGCTGGGGATGGGATTTGGATTGGCGGAGATGTAAACTTGGCGGGCCTGGATGTAAACTCAGCCCAGCGTTGTAAACTCGAGACACTGGGCTGTGAACTCAAGACAAATCATTGTAAACTCAATCCATAAAAGCAAACTTATATCGCAAAGAAATCAATAAAAAAGCAGTCCCTAAAGTAATTAGCTACTTTCCGGACAGCCTTTTCTCGTTATATCATTCTGCCGTTTAATTGTTTTGCGCAGAATTGATAAATATGATTAATGGTGTTGCATGTGCACATAACGTCTTCTCGTATGCATTCTGATTGTAAATAACTAGTTAATTCTTCCCGTTCTTGGTTAGATATGACAGCGAGTACTTTTCTTGCGAGCCTAGCCGTATCGATTACGTTTAATGTTGGCAGGGATAGATTATCCATTTGTCCGATTGCATAAAAGAAGTTCATATGAATCGATGGATTATGTGTTACCACTGGGAGGTCTTCCATAAATGAAATTAAATTATCGATTTCACATTCTATACAAGGCGCTCCTTCTACGAGGTAATTTGTAATTTGTGTTCGTCTTGTCACTTCAATTGGGATATGTCTGCTTGGGTTAATGAGAGAGTTGTATATATCTACTTCTTCGTAATTTCGATATTTAATCGCACCGATTCGAATAATTCGGTCAGCTCCTGGTCTTAAGCCTGTTGTTTCAAAATTAAGTACGATATAATCTCCTGATAGTTCTTTTGCCATATGATATTTCCGGACTTTTGTTGATAAATTTCTAACACCCCGTATTTTCCGCTCATTTTCATTCAATAATTGCTCCGCCGTCGTTACCACAAAAAGCACCTCCACACTACTCTTTCTATATATTTATTACTATACCCAAATTTATAAGTTTTACTCCTTATTGACTCCGCTTTTTATTATACTGAATGGTTCAAATGTTTCGCAAACAATTGAGTGAAATTTCTAATAAAAAGAATGTCGAATCATGAGACATCCCTGTAGACACGCAAAAAGTGGAGGGTACACGAAAACCGATTTCTAGTTTTCGCGTACAACTCCACTTATTTTACAAGCATTGCTTTTAAATAATTACGCCAACCGTATGCTTTCCATTCTTCTTTCGAAGGTGTATAGGTTGGGAATGATAAATAGATTTGTGGTGCGTGTTCGTAATGTTCGAGTGCGCGCTCATGTAAAACGAGGTCGCCTTCGTTAATGCCATCTGTAATGACGAGACGTTCTTTTGTTTGAAACGGTGTTGACACCACTTCTGTTGTTGGTCTGCCGTTCTCATCTAGCTTTGTAATGATGACACTATTTTTCTCGTCTGGGCGTGCCCAGCTTTTACGAATCGAAACCGCATCATTTGCTTCATCAATCGTAATTTCTGCATTGACGTTTGCCGCAAAAGGCGCATTTTCTAATGATTGTTCTGGTGCTAGACGCACTTCATAATAAGTGAGTGGATCTGCTGACTTTGACGGATTCAGTTGTTGATAAGCTTCTAATAATTCATTTTCCTTTGTTGGAATTGTTGAAACAGATACAACTTCTCCCGATACGACTTGATCTAATGCAGCGCCTTGAATTTTCGCTTGCTGCCCTTCCATCAGATCTTGCCATTCATCTTCCCCGACATATGTGACGAGCACTTGCTCCTCGCTGTAAATATCAACCGAAAGCGATGAACCATGACGCGTAATATTCGAAACTGTTCCTGATGTCGGGCTGATTAGCGCGGGTCTGGAATCGTCTCTTGATAATTGTGCGTCTAATACTTCTAGTTGACGTGTAATGTCGGATAATTGCTGGTCGATTGCTGAAATGGCTTGTGTATAAGAGCCTTCCTGAGTGACATCTACTTGAAAACCAATATTTAAGCCAAGCTCAATTTTCGTCTTGCCTTCAATTTCCGTAACATTGTCTTTTCGATCGACGTTAGAGGCATTATTAGATGTTGCTTTTGAACGCAATGAAACAAGTTCTTTTTTCATATTTTCAAGTGTAAGTTCTTGTTCAAGGAGTCCTGTTCTTTCGGATTCCCATACACCACGCTGCCCGTCTACACGGTCTGTATTTAAAGTTGCTAATTCTTGTCCGACTAAAACTGGTTCACCTTCAGACACGAGCCAAGAATCTACCGCGTCTTCATTTTTCACGTAAACAGTGTATGTTTCTGCGGGTGCTATAAAAGATTCTTTCAAACGTTTTTGTGCGAAATCTTTTGTTGTCATACGTTCATATTCACTGACATACTGTAGTTTAGGGATTTCACTTTTATCGCTATAAAGTAAGTATAAATTTGTTGCAATAAAGCAGACCGTAACGATGCCGAGTGCAATTTTTAATAGTTTATTCAATGCTAGCACCTCCACCGAATACTTTATTGAATACATCTTCTATCGGTAAAAGGCCGATGCTTGCTGTAAAAATCGCCATCAATAAATGAAGGCCAATTAACATCAGAATAAGACGAGCTTTTTTGTGCATATGTCCATATGTACGAAGAAAATGATATTGAAAAATGATGATGATGACTGTTGTCACTGTCAATTGATTGAATAAGAATATGAAAAATGGTAATTCAAAATACATTGACGCCAACGGACCGAATGATAAGAATGATAAATTCGTTGCCGTTCCTGTAAAGTAAAATACTAAAAAGATTACCAGCTTTTCCAATAGCAATACTGCTGTCATGAGCAATTGCATTGGAAGAAGTTTCTTAAATGGGATGCCTATGATGAAACTTAATAAATAAGCGATGCCAAAGAGATGGAATGCAACATAAATGACAGACCACATCATTGAACCAAAAAGTGAAGCGTAACGTGCCAATGTATAGTCGGCAGTTGACATTGTCATGATCGACGTAAAGTTTTCTGTATTAATTCCCCATAAGCTGCGTAAACTAAACAGTATGAAACTTGCTAAAAAGACAAGCATAACGCGTTGCCAAAATCCTTGCATAGCAGACTGTCGTAAGTTTGAAGCTAACCGCTGTGGGTTCATAAGAAAATGTCGAAATGTAAAATTAAAGAACATTATTCTAATCCCTTTCCTAGCATTCTAGTCTTTCTTAAACATATAGATTCTATTTTATCAAAATACCTCTATATTGTAACGCGTAAACATATTTTTATGAATAAGTATTTTGTATCAACGCGTAAGTTTTCGGCGAAACTCGTTTTATCTCGCAGTAATGGGCAGTAAAGTGCTCGCTTAGAGATTTAAATAAAAGCGATAACATTTGTTTGGGAAATCATTTGTCGATAATCGTTGGCAAAGAAAATATTTCCCGGGAAATTGACGAAGGAGCGAATATGGTTGGAGAAAAATGAAATGGATCGTTTTGATTGGAAAGATGCGTTGTTTGGTTTACTTGGTTCAACGGTTTTCGTGGTGTTATTGCAAATTTTCACGAGTATTTAAAACGCCAAAACACCTGTCGTCAATTTTTGTCGACAGGTGTTTATAAAAATTCGTTATTCAAATTTCCTGCAACCCTTCCGTAAGTTTATTGAATAATACTAGGTTATCTGTTTCAAGTGCAAAGTCAATCATCCGTGTTCGATTTTCGCTTTCCAAAATGGCAATCATTTTTTCTGCCTCTGAAGCAATTTCGTCGGATACTTTTGTATCTTTGTTTTGGTTCATATTGCCTTCAACAAATACATTTAAATATTTATGCAGATCCGAGATGAGTAGTAGTTGGTACAACGGTAAACGAAGGAATCGGCTATCTCGTTGAAATACGAATACTTCGCCTAGATTTTCAACTTGTAAACTTTTCATATTAATGACGATTTCTTTTCCTTCTGTTGGTACGAATTGAAACAC
The DNA here is from genome assembly GCA_947644645.1 of uncultured Sporosarcina sp. GTDB lineage: Bacteria > Bacillota > Bacilli > Bacillales_A > Planococcaceae > Sporosarcina. The sequence goes on from CANSAF010000050.1 coordinate 21,034, forward strand.
TTCTCCTCCTTTTTCGATTGAAAAATATTGATAAGCAAATACGAGACGTAAACGAAAGTCTTCTAGTTTTGTAAAAAATGGCGTCATTCTTCTAACTGTAATCATCACAATCCCTCCCTACGCCAAATAATTGAAGTCTAACATTATTATACCACACTTTTCTGTAAAGTGTGAATAATTTTATTTTATCGGCGCGCTGTCATTTTGAATATCCGACTTACTTTATCATGTATGAGTAAAATGTTTGTGGGGGATAAAATAAATCCTAGAAGCCATTAATCTCCGTTCCAATCGGACGCTTTCCAACTTCAGACATCAACCG
>CANSAF010000051.1 GCA_947644645.1 uncultured Sporosarcina sp.
ATAAACCACACACCACCGACCCAGCAGCATCGCACCTGTGGGTAGTCACCCTAATCCCACAACAGTCCTTCAGAATTTTCGAATTTACAAACCAAAGTGAAGCACAAGAAAGATTAGCAAAACACGCAAAAAACGCACGCCTTTCTTATGTAGCATAATTATATAATTGAGCAACCCCTTTCTGGATAAACTTTCTGGAGAGGGGTTTTAATTTTTTTATATGGCTAATCATCTCTCCTCGCTTAATTCACAGACTTTTGTTACAGTTTTACTATAATGGGGGGAATGAAATGGAAATTATTATTGCACCCGATTCATTTAAAGGAAGTTTGACAGCAGTTGAAGCTGCAGAGGCGATGGATCGTGGCATAAAAAATGTTTATCCAGAGGCGAACACTTATCGACTTCCTGTTGGAGATGGTGGGGAAGGGACGATGGAAACTTTAGTGGCAGCGACTAAAGGAAAGATTAAGAAAATGATGGTCACAGGACCGCTTGGTGAAAAAATTGAAGCAGCTTACGGAGTACTCGGTGACGGGGAAACTTGTGTGATTGAAATGGCGATGGCAGCTGGATTGGCGCTTGTGTCTGAGAAGGAGCTGGACCCTCTAAAAACGACAACTTACGGTGTAGGGGAATTAATCATCGCTGCATTAAATGAAGGATATCGCTCTTTTTTGATTGCGTTGGGGGGTTCTGCAACGAATGATGGGGGTGCGGGTATGCTCCAAGCTTTAGGCATGAAATTATTGGATGAAAGAGATATGGAAATCGATTTTGGTGGTGTACATTTAGGGCATATTTCCTCGATTGATGTAAGTGGTTTTGATAAACGAATTCATCAAAGCAAGATTATCATCGCTTCAGATGTAGAAAATCCCTTCATTGGTGAAAATGGGGCATCGCATATATTTGGACCGCAAAAAGGGGCAACTCCTGAAATGCTTGAACATTTAGAGAGAAATATGATCCATTGGGCGGATAAAATTGCCGAAACAACGGATGTTTCTTTACATCACTTAAAAGGGGCGGGGGCAGCAGGTGGACTTGGTGGTGCACTACTTGCGTTCTTTCCGGCTCAAATGGAAAAGGGGATTGAAGTCGTTTTACGTTATGTTGGTTTTGAGCAATATTTGAAAACAGCTCAGTTAGTGTTGACGGGGGAAGGGAAAGTTGACCATCAAACAGCTTTTGGCAAAACCCCACAAGGTGTTGCAAAAGCGGCATGGCAGAAACAAGTCCCTACGATTATTTTGGCAGGTACAGTGGATCAAGGAATTGAAAGCTTATATGACTATGGTGTGGTCAGCGTTCAAAGTATTTTGAATGAGCCGATGTCAACAGCAGAAGCGATGAAAAACGCAGATACTTTATTAGAAAAAAGTACAGAACAAGCGGTACGATTATTTTTTCATCAATAAAATAAACATTTACAAAAAAAGTCCAGAAAATCATTTTCAGACTTTCTGGACTTTCTTTAAGAAGAACACCCACTACAAGAACTACAGCTACTACTTCCACTCCCACCATCATCCGAATTCCCGCTATCATTTCCAAAGAAACTGTTCGATGATGAAGAGGTGTCGTCATAATGATTGACGTCTTCTGTCAATGCATCCCATTCCTCATCTCTTTTTGGACCCTCTACAAAGCTAGATCCGCTAGCAGAATCTCTTGAATACGCCTCTTTTTTATGAAGGAAAAAGTCTTCATCTGATTGATAAATATAAAGTGAAAAGAGTGCCGCGCCGTACCAATAGCCATCGGTTTGCTGAATGCGCTCATATGCGTACTCGGGCTCATCTTCGATTAATTGTTTCCGCGCAAACTGTACGAAGTCTTGTAATGTATCGATTGACTCCGAAACTGCTGTTTGTCTGCCAAATAAACGAATTAATTCATCAGGCACATCGATCATTTGCTCAATCCAAATTTGATGTTCAGCACGCTCTTTGAGAAAATCGCCCCATAAAGAAGAATGCGAAGAAACTGGAAAAAAGCTTAAGTATAAAATATCAAACCATGCACGTTCTTTCGGCATATGTTGCGGGGTATCATGTGGATGATGTTCAATCATTTTCCCGATGAAATCGATACAAAATTTTTGATAAAGTGATTTTTCTTCTAAAAAGAAATGCCATACTTCATCTACTTCTTCCGAAAACATCGGTAGTTTTTTTGAAATCCCCGCTAAAAATAAAAACTTTTTCAGTTCATGCCAGCGTTCTCGTAATTCAACATTTGACAGTTCAGGTCTACTTGCCCGAATCTGTTTATTCGTCGTCACTTCAATTGTTGTAGACCAAGCTTCGTTAAATTTATGGAATAATAAAGTCGTATTTTCATCTGCCCAAAGCGGCGGCGTTAAGTCTTTCGTGTACATATTCTTGTGCTTTTGTTGTTGGATTGCTTTGACGATAATCCATAATAAAAACACGAAAATAATTATGAACGCAGCGCTAAACATAAAATTTTCCATTTTCTCGCCTCACTTTTCAATCATATATATCCATTATATCGTTCATAAAAATAAAAAACATAAAGTTTACAAAATATTTACAATGAAAAAGCCCCCATAAGCATGGAGCTTGGGGGCAGATTTTATTCGCGGTAATTAAGCGCCAAACCTTTTAAGAAATTTCGGATATAACGGTCTCCACAAATTTTATAATTGCGGTGATCTTCTTTTCGCATCACAGCACTTAGTTCACTATTTGAAAGATAAGCACCTGCATCGTCTAAAATATCGAGAATATCATCGCTTGTTAATTTTAAAGCGATTTTTAATTTCTTTAAAATAATATTATTGACATGTTCATCGCTTGTAATCATGAGTGGGGGTCTCGCGGGTTGGCCTGGACGCGGTTCTTGTTTACCTCTTTTTAAAATGATTAAACCATTTAAAAACGCATCTAACATACCGTTCGTACATTCGATATGTTCAGAATCATCTTCAATTGATTTTGTTAAAATATGTGCAACATCTTTCGTTGTTACTTCATACTCACCAAGTTTAAAAATTTCCGCCATCTCTGCATTTTTCAAATCGAGCGCATAGCGCAGGCGAATTAATACATCATTATTATTCATCTATAAACCTCCAAAAATTTTCTTTACATAATGAGGTGTAAATCGTCATTCATTATAGCATATTTTGGGTGGATTGCTGTTAAATTGATGCTGAAGATTTTTGGAGATTATTACAATTACATTAAATTGGTTGTAATATTGTTAAAAACATTTGAAAGTGGGTAAAGAACGAGTAGTATAGTGATGGGAAGAGAAAAGGGTGATTGATTTGGAACGGAATGCGTTTTTTGACAATGCGAAAGTCGTATTAATTTTTTTAGTTGTTTTTGGACATATGATTCAGCCTTTTACAAACGATTCGGAGGCGCTTAGAACACTTTATATGTGGATTTACACATTTCATATGCCTGCGTTTATTTTTTTAGCGGGATTTTTTGCAAAAGGTTCTGGGAATGGAAAATATATTATGAATTTAGCTAAAAAATTATTAATTCCTTATGTTATTTTTCAATTGCTTTATACAGCTTATTATTTATGGCTTGGAAAAACTGGATGGCAAGGGATTTTTTATCCGCAATGGTCTTTATGGTTTTTATTTAGCATGTTTAGTTGGCATATTTTATTGATCGGATTTAAACGAGTTCCGGCAACAATTGGATTATTCCTTGCGATTTGTATCGGGTTACTCGTTGGTTATTTTGGAGAAATTGGACATACGTTTAGCCTGTCTCGAACTTTTGTCTTTTTCCCATTCTTCTTACTAGGCTATTGGTGCACGAAAGACCAAGTGATGTACTTAAAACGAAAAGGCATGAAAGCCGCTTCGCTCATGGTTTTAATGGTGGTTGCTACAGGTATTTATTTCATGCCTGAATTAAATTCTGGGTGGCTACTTGCATCAAAATCGTATGGTGATTTAGAAATGCCTGCGTATGGTGGTTTTGCGCGTCTCTTTGTTTATGGCGTTGCGATATTGATGGCAATGAGCCTATTTGTATGGATCCCAGAAAAGAAATATTGGTTCACATCTCTCGGAACGAAAACTTTGTACTTGTATTTACTCCATGGATTTTTCATTCAATATTTCCGACAAAAAGGATTTTTCGAAGTCGAACATTTTGTTGATGTATTTGGTATTGCGCTTATTTCTGCGGGAATTGTTTTATTTTTATCGAGTAAATCAGTTCTCAGTATTTGGCAGCCATTTATTGAATGTAAAATAACGAGATTAAAACAATTTTTTGAACGCAGCAATGAAAAAATGGATCATAAAATGCAGTAAAAAATGGAAGGCGTCCAGTACCGGACAGCCTTCCATTTTTGTAAAAGTTATTTCGACACTTCGTATGTTAACCCATGACCGAGACGGTAAACATTCCCATTTTCATCTTGATAAGCATAAGTTAATCCTTCTGGCATATAGAGGTCTTTATCATAACCCGGTACATCATTTCTTGAAACGCAGTTTCCGTCTTGATCGACCGCAATGACTGCATCACTTGCTGGTAACGTCAGTGGCAAGACACCGACTGGTTTATAATTGCCCGCGATGACTTCAAATTGTGCATTGTAGAAAGTATCATAACCTGCGATTAACGCATCAGAAAGCGGTTCAATATTTTTAACAATCCACGGTAAAATGATATTAACGCTTGTAATCACTTTTCCACCGCGCGTGCGCACATTTTCTGCAATCGCTTTAAAATGAGCCAGATTTGAAAGCGTCGTTTCTTCGTATGAAGTACCATCCAAAGCAGTTAAAGGTTTATTTTCGCAAATCTCTAATTCTAATAAACCTGGTGTTGCATTAAAGTAATCTCCTGATTTTGGATGTAAAAATAGAATCGCAACATCCGCTTCTTCATAAGCATCCGTTAACGTGAACTGACCAAGTGCATCACATTCTTTTCTTGCTTTTTCTGTATAATCTTTCGCTCTTTCCGAATCTTTATGGAAAACTTCAACATAAAATTTTTGCTTTGCCAATTGGTAAGCAGTTAAAGGTAAAGTTTGCTGTTTTTTTTTAAGAATTGTAACCGTTTTCTTATGTGCTTCATAAGCTGCATCCCAATGCTGTTTAGTCTGAACGACTTCAGTTGCTTGTGCAGGGTCAACATAAGTTTGGTCGTCAAACAAACCTAACGCAAACATCTCTGTCAATAATCGAATATTGGCTTCATCAATTCTTTGTTCGCTAATCCAACCTTTTTCAATCGCTTCTTTTAAATTGCCAATATCATTCGTATCCGCGATGATATCTGTTCCTGCATTAACAGCTTTCGCAAAACGTGCTGCATCACTTAAATCTTCAACGCCCCAGCTCATTTTATTAATAATACCGCTATCACTGTTAATATAGCCTTTAAATCCTAACTGGTCTCTTAATAAATTTTGTATGAAATAGTGGTTGAATGTAAAGCCGACTTCTTCATACGGAATATCTTCGCCTTCGAATTGCTGAACAACGCTTTTTTCGATGCTTGGCATGGAATAATACGGCATGATTGATGAAGTTCCATGTTCAACAGCTGCTTGGAAAGGTGGCAAATGATATTTTTCAAGACTACCAGGCGTTGGATATAAATTCCATTTACCTTCTTCATAATGTGGGTCGAAACCGTTTTCACGTGCGCCGCCACCAGGGAAGTGTTTTGTTGTCATTGCGATACTATCTTTTCCTAATGTTTTACCTTGGAAACCGTCGATTAAACGTCCAATCGCATCAGAAATAAATACAGGATCTTCCCCGAAAGTTCCATATGTACGTTGCCATCTAGGATCCGTGACAGTATCTGCCATATACATATAGCCTTTACGGATGCCTGTTGCTGTCCATTCCCGTCTTGCAATTTTCGCAAATTCACTAATGAGGGAAGCATCTTGCCCATTTTTAATATCTCCTTGTGCCGCAGCCGCAAGTCCTAAAGTTCCTGGCCAAGTTGAGAAAATACCCGCAGCATCATTCATCCCAAAAATAAACTCTGTATTTTCATTTCGAGAGTTTGAAGTAATTAACACCGGAATGCCAAGACGTGTTCCTTCCGCAAGTTCATTCATTTTATTGACCCATTCAGCCATTTCAGCAGGACTCCAATTATCCCTTAAAATGAAGTGCCGAATATTCATTTCTTCAATTGTTTTCGTCGTTCCCCAAATTTTTAAAACTGCAAAGATATTTTCACCTTTTTCCACAATACCTTCATCTAAAATACCGTCATGACTCGTTTTTTCTGGGTCTTTTTGAGAAAGTCCCATTTGTCGTGTATTGATCAGCATCATGTCGACTTTTTCATCTAAATTCATCAATGAAACTAAATTTTTCGCACGTTCTTCGGGACTTAAACGCCAATCTTCATAAGGATTTAATTTGCCATCCCCATTTAAATCTTTGAATTTCAAGCCATCTACTTCAATAATGTTTTTTACTTTTGTTTCTAATTTTGGTTGTAAGGCCACTAAAACTCCTCCTATTCACAGAATATATGTATAATTATACGGTAAATCTCTAGAAAGTTCTAATGAAGCCTCTTTTATAGCGCGAAGTCCAACAAGCAAAAAAAGGGAGGCGTCTCGAAAAATCGTGTACTTCTGATTTTTGAGATAGCCTCCTTATTGAAAATTTATTGATTACTACTTCGTTTATTCGGAGAGTCATTCATATTTCGCTGTTTTTTAGACGTGAATTCTTCTCCAAATTCTTCATTTTTACTTTGGTTATTCGCATTATTTTCTTGCTTCACTTGATAATTTCCATATGGATTATGCGTTCGCTCATTCATTGTTTTTTTATTATTTTTATTCAACTGCCATCACCTCCATAATTGTATATTGTGCAAATTTAACGAGGTTAGGCTGGTAATTTCATACAGTGAAAAGGAAGCGTTCATTTCTACGTAGTTTTCTACTATAATGATATTGTAGTGGATAGGAGTGGACGTTTATGAAATGGAAACGTATTTTAATCATTTTAGCAACTGTCTTTTTACTTGTACAAATTATTGGCAGTTTCTTTTTTTATAATTTAGCGGTGAAAAAAGGACCGAAACCTTTTTTAGAAAATAATGCGGATTTAGAAGTGTCAGGGGAGACAATGGAGCGGTTTACGAATGGGAATTGGATTGATTGGGTCAATGAACAGCCATTTGAACGACTCACTTTAACTGCTCGCGATGGACTGCAGTTAAATGGTTATTATTTACGGGCAGCTGAACCGACGAATAAGGTAGTAATGTTAACACATGGTTATTTAGGCAATGCATTACAAATGGGTTTATTCGGGGAATATTACTATAAAGATTTAGGTTACAATTTATTTATGCCAGATGCGCGAGGACACGGGAAAAGTGAAGGGGATTATTATGGTTTTGGTTGGCATGATCGACTTGATTTAATCGATTGGACAAAGCTTTTAGTTGACCAATTCGGTGAAGAAACTGAAATTGTCTATCACGGTTTATCGATGGGTGCAGCGACCGTGCTGATGGCGAGTGGGGAAGAAGATTTACCGAAACAAGTGAAAGCAATTGTGGCAGACAGTCCTTACCAATCTGTTTATCAATTATTTAGCTATCAAATGCGTCGCATGTTTTATTTACCAGCTTTTCCATTATTGGATAGTACGAGTTTACTGACAAAAATAAAAGCGGGGTATTCTTTCCGCGAAGCAAATTCACTTCATGCGGTTGAAAAAACAGATGTCCCAATTTTTTACATACATGGTGAAAGTGATACATTTGTGCCGACAGAAATGACGAAAGAGTTGATTGAAGTTACGAAGAGTAAGACCGAAAGTTTATTTGTGCCAAGTGCGAATCACGGCGAGTCGTTTGTTTTGGCAGAAGAAACTTATAAAGAAAAATTAAAGGCATTTTTAGCGAAAATTTACTAATGAACTGCTCCCCAAGCGTATGGGGAGCAGTTTTTTTACGCTACCCGCGATTTAAAAATGCGCGAACGATATGAAGCGGCGACCATTCGGTATTGGAAGCTTGCACAATGGGATTGATTTTCGGGAAAAGTTCTGCAGTAATGGTATGCACATCTTTTCCTTCTTTCCGCAAATTTAAAATTTTTCCTTCCAATTCTTCTAAGTAATCGATCTTCATCTGAATCATTTGATGAGGTTTTTTTAAACGTCCCGCATGTTGGCAATAAATATCTTCAAATTGAAAGATCAGAATTTTTTTCAAAGAATCTAATGTATCCAGTATATTTTCATCCACAATGACGACTTTTGTTTTCGGTGTAATGAATAGGTCGCCTGTAAACAAAATACCTTTCGATTCATTTAATAATGCGACATGATCTTTCGTATGTCCAGGTGTATCGATTACTGTCCAATCGTCATTTCGTGACTTAAAGGTTCGAGGAAGTGGCTTTGAAGAGAAAGGTTCAACGCCGCCCCAAACTGCTTTTCGATAAAGTGGCACGCGTGTTTCATTCGGCGTTAAATGTGTAGACATTTGATGAATGAAAATAGGTGCTCCGTATTCTTTTTCTAAAATAGCCGCATTTCCTGTATGGTCTTCATGGAAATGGGTTAACACAATTTGATCGAAATCTGCTTCTTTAAAAAATGGTTCGAATTCATGTCTTAATGTTTTGGAACCTGTGTCGATTAACACACCATCAATGACATAACTATGTACAGCCATCGCAATTTCGGGTGTTTTAATGGTACAATTCACCCCAAAAACGTCTTCGTGTTGGAAAACATCTCGCATTGTTTCAACAGAATAACTCATTTTATCCACCCCTTTGGATTAGTATACTACTTTTGGAAAAGAATGAGTATTCATTCATATCATTTATCATTGACGATATTTTTAACTATTGATAGTCTAGTTCTGTTATATTGAGTAGATATGTGTTTGGTTGGAGGGGTTTTTTGATGTTTTTTCAAAAACATAAGAAAGTGATTTTGTTTTATAGTTTATTAAGTTTATTATGCGCTGCATCACTCCTTTTTGTTTATCAAAATGCGGCATTTTATGACCGAACGATTGCAAAAGTTGTAGCGACTGACAGAATTGAGTCGGAAAAAGTAACAGATATGCATGGCAATGAAGATCGGCAGTTTACGCAAAAATTAGTGGCGGAAATTCTAAACGGTGAAGAAAAAGGGCAACAAATTGAATTATTAAATGACTATTCGTATTCAGGTGCTTATGATGATGAATTTCGCGTTGGACATGAATTATTTATTTCAATCGATCGAGCTTCTGTCGACAAAGAAGCATTGACAGGAGAAATTACAGATATTAAAAGAGATAAATATCTCGTCATGATGATTTGGGTATTTGTCTTTACATTGGTGATTGTTGGAAAAAAACAGGGGTTCTTCTCTGTCATTAGTTTGGCAGTCAATGCATTATTATTGTCTTTCGCATTGGATATTTATGTTCGTTTTCCATCGATTAGCTTAGTCTTGATTTGTGCCATTGCGGCAATTTTTTTCACGGCGATTTCTTTATGTTTAACAAATGGATTAAATGAAAAAACGTATGCGGCAATTATTGCGACATTAATTGGAACGATTGCTTCTTTAACGATTACCTATTTTGTTATTTGGATAACGGATGGCAATGGCTTACGTTATGAAGAAATGCAATTTTTATCAAGACCGTATGTGATGATTTTTATGGCGAGTTTATTTGTCGGGTCACTCGGTGCAGTGATGGATATTGCGATTACGATGTCTGCATCTATTTTTGAAATTTATGAGAAAAACCGAGAAATTTCTATGGAAGCTTTAAGAAAGTCGGGCATGGCGATTGGAAAAGATGTCATGGGAACAATGACGAGTATTTTATTTTTCGTCTATATTAGCGGTTCGCTTCCGATGTTAATTTTGTATTTAAAAAATGCGGCACCTTTAGGGTTCACATTGTCGCTTAATTTATCGCTTGAAATGGCAAGGGCACTGGCAGGCGGCATCGGAATTGTGTTGACGATTCCAATTGGTCTTTATACGGCGATCTTTTTTATCCGAAGAAAGCAGGTGCGCGCATGAACACGCTTCTTATCTTAGCAATCATCTTATTTGGATTAATGGCTTTTGTTGGTGGGAAAAAAGGTGTCAGATCGTATTTTTCTTTATTTATCAATTTTGGGATTCTGCTGATTATGCTTTTTTTCATGCTGGATCCGAAGATGAATCCGATTATTTTAACGTTAATTGCCTGTGTTGCGATTGTTTCGGTCAATCTATTTTATGTGAATGAAGTCAATCTCAAAACGAAATTGGCTTTCGTTTCAACGATGGCAACGCTTGTGATTTTATTTGTTTTTATTTATCTCATGACGAATTTATCGATGATTCAAGGGTTTGGTGAAGAAGAAATTGATGAGCTTGCGCCTTATTCTTTAATGATTGGCATTGATTTTGTGAAGGTGGGCGTTTCAATTGTCATCATTAGTACAGTTGGGGCAATGACGGATGTGGCGATTGCGATTTCTTCACCGATGCGTGAACTGATTTATCATAATCCGTCAATAGAGCGTAAAGAATTATTTACTTCAGGCATGCGGATAGGGCGAGATATTTTAGGAACAGATACGAATACATTGTTTTTTGCGTTTATTGGTAGTTATTTGGCGCTTGTTTTATGGTTTAAAGATTTATCGTATTCGATTGGCGATATTGCCAATTCAAGAGTGTTTGTTGCGGAAGTGGTAACGATTCTTTCTGCAAGTATTGGCATTGCGCTCGTTATTCCAGTGACGTCTTGGGTGAATGCTTTTTATTTGACTAGAAAAAATGAATGAGTTTAAAAAGTGTCCATTCGGGAAAAGTATGATTGAACAAAAATCTCGGAGGTGGCATGATGAATTCAAAATTTGAAGAGTGTTTACAAGCATGTATTGAGTGTTTAGAGGCATGTAATACTTGTTTTGATGCATGTTTACGAGAAGATGATGTGAAAATGATGGCAGAATGTATTCGGTTGGACCGGGAGTGTGCGGATATTTGTTCATATACAATTGACGCACTGACACGCCAAAGTCCTTTTGATACGAGGATTGTTTCATTATGTGCTGAAATTTGCGAACGTTGTGCGGAAGAATGTGGAAAACATGATCATGAACATTGCCAAAAATGCGCGGAAGCATGCCGAAAATGTGCAGAAGCATGCAGGCAATTTGCCGCTTAAATTAAAAATGATGCGCTCACTGAAGAAAATCTTGCAAATGAGATGAGCGAGTGTTAAAGTATTTCTACTTACTGAATGAAAAACTAAAGTTTCACTATGAATAATGATTGTTGGGTCTCTTTTTAGCTGCATAAAGCGAAGGAGAAAAAACAATGCGTTCATTCGAATGTGAATGAAAATGAGAGGCGTCGGGAAAGTCCAGTTTTCGACTTTCCGGCAGCCTCTTTTTGTGCATTTTAGTAGAAAAATTGAAAGAAGGGGACGTTTTATGACAGAAGCAAATGAGAAGAAGTACGAATTTCTTGCGGATAATCCGAATGTAAAAGTATTGCCCATTATGCTGTCGTTAATTATTGGTGCATTTTTTGCGATTTTAAATGAAACATTATTAAATATTGCACTCATTACTTTGATGGAAGAATTTAGCATTACTTTAACTACTGTTCAATGGATGGCAACGGGTTTCATGCTTGTAATGGGGGTTGTGATTCCAATATCTGCCTTATTACTACAGTGGTTTACGACAAGGCAATTGTTTTTATCAACGATGATTATCTTTACGATTGGAACAACAATTAGTGCGGTGGCACCAAATTTCCCAATATTACTAACGGGGCGTTTAATCCAAGCGGTTGGGACTGGATTACTGATGCCAATTATTTTTAATGTGTTTTTATTAATTTATCCGCCTGAACGCCGTGGAAAAGTGATGGGGCTAATTGGGCTTGTGATTATGTTCGCACCAGCAATTGGGCCAACACTTTCCGGAGTGATTGTTGAGTATTTAGGGTGGAGATATTTATTCATTACTGTAATCCCATTCGCATTATTTTCGATTGTTTTCGCTTATAAATTTTTAGTGAATGTATCGGAAGTAACGAAACCAAAAATCGACATCATTTCAATTGTATTTTCATCGATTGGATTTGGTGCAACGGTTTATGGATTTAGTTCAGCTGGTGAAAGTCCAGAAGGTTTTTTAGATCCTAAAGTATTCGGCATTATCCTTGTTGGTGTGATTGGCATCGTCTTATTTGTATTGAGACAATTAAAACTTGACGAACCTGTGATGGATTTACGCGTTTTCAAATATCCAATGTATACACACGCAGTATTTATGTTCCTCATTATTATTATGGCGATGTTCGCTTCAGAAATTATTTTACCGATGTTTATGCAAGGACCGCTTATGTTATCGGCGGCTACAGCAGGGCTTGTTTTACTACCTGGAAGTATTTTAAATGGTGTGATGTCACCATTTATGGGTCATTTATTTGATGAATTTGGTCCGCGTGTGTTAATGATACCGGCAACGCTGGTCTTAAGTGGTACGATGTTTATGATGAGTCGCTTAACGGCAGACACGTCATTATGGATCATTGTAGTGGGGTATATTTTAATTATGTTGTCGATTTCAGCGATTATGATGCCGGCAGAAACGAATGGTCTAAATCAGTTACCGAAAAAACTTTATCCGCATGGTACGGCTGTTATGTCTACATTACAACCTGTGGCGGGAGCGATTGGCGTTTCTGTATTTATTAGTATTTTGAACGCGAGACAATTAAGCTTTTTAGACAAATCACCTACACCGACAGATCCAAAAACGATGAGTGATGCGATGGTTGCAGGGGTAGAACTTGTTTACTTTATCGCATTTGCGATGTCGATTGTCGCAGTCATTTTAGCTTTTACTGTTTATCGTGCAAAACCTTTGGAAGAGAAAAATTAATGAGAAGCACCCGATCTAGATTGTGATTGGGTGTTTTTTTGTTTGCGAATATTGGTCGTTTATATTATGTGTTTTATTAAAAATATGTTGTGGCGCGGATAAACTGCTCTTGAACGCGGATAAACTCCCTCCGAACGCGGATAACGGGTCGCTGAACGCGGATAAACATTTCCCAAGCGCGGATAAACATTTCCCAAGCGCGGATAAACATCTGGAGCGAGTGTCTCCTTTTGCAGTTGATGGTAGGTTGCTTTTAGGGTTAATAATACTGGGTGTTTCACTATGTTTTTTATTAAAAATATGTCATAGCGCGGATAAAGCTGCTCTGAACGCGGATAAACTCCCTCTGAACGCGGATAAACTCACAAAGCCAATGTCGCCTTTTCAAGTTGAACGCACTATATAAAAACTGAAAAGGAGGAGAACATTATGCAAATCAAAAAACAATTCGTTCAGCAACCAAAAGCAATATACGGGGGTGTAAATGGTCGTAAATATATTACGATCCACGAGACGGGCAATATAAAGAAAGGAGCTGGTGCGGCGGCACATGCGAATTTACAATCCCGTGGTTATACGGCTTCTTGGCATTGGCAAGTTGATGATAAATTAGCGATCCAATCCTACCCACATACTGCACAATGCTGGCATGCGGGGGATGGGCGTGGTGTTGGGAATTTACAATCTATTGCGATTGAAATTTGTGTCAATGAAGATAGCCATTATTTAACAGCAGTTAAAAACGCGATTACGTTAACGAAAATGATTATGGCGGAAGAAAATATTCCACCAAGTCATGTGGTTATGCATCATCATTGGAGTGAAAAAAACTGTCCGACGCTACTAAGAAATGGACAAGAAGGAATCACTTGGGCAAACTTTATCCAACAATTACAAACTTCGGTGAATACATTAAAACGTGGAAATACAGGACAAGCGGTTCAAGCTTTGCAAAAAGATTTAAATCAACTTGATTATCGCTTAATTATTGATGGCTCATTTGGTCCGGCGACTGAAAAAGCGGTGAAGTTTTTACAAAGTATGTACGGTTTAACAGTGGATGGCATTGTGGGAGAAGCAACCAAAATGATAATGAAACGTCTAATAAATACGCCAACGGAAAATCAGGTAACTGTTTTACGTTATGGCAATCGAGGAAAAGCAGTCGGTCAGTTACAAATTTATTTAAATGAACTTGGATTTAAAATAGTAGTCGACAATTCATTTGGGTCGAAAACAAAAGTAGCTGTAGAACAATTTCAGAAAAAATATCAACTTGAAGTTGACGGGTTTGTAGGACCAAAAACTTGGGCAATGTTTAAAAACCAAATTTTTGCATGAAAAATGCGGATGTACAGAAAGATGTTTTTTAAGCTTTCTGTACATCTTTCACAGGGGAAATTCAGTTGAAAAATTAAGCGAATATGCTATATTTAATAGGGATGAAAGAAGGTGGATCGGATGAAGAAAAACCAAAGAAAGCTTCGGAAATTGGCACATTATGATAATGTCATTATTTTTCCGGGAACTTATGAAAAATATGTCCGGGACGGAGAACGCTATCTGAGTGAGCACCAATATGAAAAAGCAATCGAGGCCTTTGATGGAGCGATCCAACTTGAACCTACGTCAACCCAGTTTCTATTTTCATATGCAGTTGCATTGTATGAAATGAAAGATTTTCTACGTGCTAGAGAATTTGCACTTTTGGCATTAGAGCATGGCAACGGTGAGTATATCGTCGTTATGGAACTTTATTTAACGATTCTTATTCAGCTTGAAGCGTATGAAGAAGTCGAAATAAGTATACAGGCATTAATTGAAGAAGGATTTATTCCGCCTGAAATGATGAGTAAGTTTATTTATTTACGCGACTTAAATCGTAGGCTTTCTGTAAGATACGGGGAAGATGAACTGGCTGAAGTCGCCTCATCTATGACGTTTGAAGAATTTAAAGAGAAAGATTTATATGCGCAGCAGCAATTTTTAACTTCTTTAAAAGGAATAGACTTAGAGCGGTCAATTGGTTTACTTGAAGAAATTATTGCAAGCCCAATAATGCCCCCGAGTGTAATTACTTTTTCATTAATGTTGTTAAAAGAAGTTCAATATGATGAATTGATTACGGTGGAAAAATATGGGCAACAGATGAAAGTAAAGCCAAGCGTACTTACTTTACCTGGTCAAGATTTATTGAGTGAAGCTGTTTTGCATGAAGTTGAAAAAAAATTAGAAAAAGATCCATCTAAATTACAGTTTGTAGACAGTGCAATTCGAAAATTTGTGATTAACGCATTTCCATTCCAATGGGGGGAAGATTCCGCAGAAGTTATTGCGAATGCTTATATCGAATACATAGAGTGTTTAATGATGGGGGAAGCGATTTCGGACAATCCACTGCTAGAGTTTATTCAAAAAGTGGACCAAGAAGCGGATTTTTAACGAGTATGGGTAAATGTATTGAAAGATAGTGATGTTATGCTATACTGAAACAGTTGTTAAAACTGCATATACGTGTAAAAATAGAGTGAAAAGAAGATTCGGAGGTTTTTTAACATGTCAGTAAAATGGGAAAAACAAGAAGGGAACCAAGGCGTTTTAACGGTTGAGGTTCCAGCAGAAGAAGTTACAAAAGGACTTAATGAAGCATTCAAAAAAGTGGTGAAAACTGTTCAAGCGCCAGGATTCCGTAAAGGAAAAATGCCACGTAAAATGTTCGAAAAAATGTACGGTGTAGAAGCACTTTACAACGATGCATTAGATTTCATCTTACCAGAAGCTTACGGTAAAGCTGTTGAAGAAGCAGGAATTGATCCAGTTGATCGTCCAGAAATCGACATCGAACAAATGGAACAAGGTAAAGAATTAATCTTCAAAGCAACTGTTACAGTTAAACCTGAAGTAAAATTAGGCGACTATAAAGGCTTAGAAGTAACTCGTCAAGAAACTGAAGTAACTGACGAAGAAATCGAAGAGCAATTAAAAGACCGTCAAGCAGCTTTCGCTGAATTAATCGTTAAAGAAGAAGGCGCAGTTGAAAACGGTGATACAGTTAAATTAGACTTCAAAGGTTTCGCTGACGGCGAAGCATTCGAAGGTGGAGAAGCAAAAGACTTCGATTTAGAAATCGGTTCAGGTTCATTCATCCCTGGATTTGAAGAGCAAATGGTTGGTATGACTGTTGGTGAAGAAAAATCAATCGAAGTAAACTTCCCAGAAGAATACCATGCAGCTGAACTTGCAGGTAAACCGGCAACATTTGAAGTAAAAGTACATGAAATCAAAACAAAAGAAATTCCAGCATTAGACGATGAGCTTGCACAAGAAATCGACGAAGAAGTTGAAAACT
Source organism: uncultured Sporosarcina sp. (assembly GCA_947644645.1). GTDB lineage: Bacteria > Bacillota > Bacilli > Bacillales_A > Planococcaceae > Sporosarcina. Next base: position 16,265 of record CANSAF010000051.1, read on the forward strand.
TAGAAGCACTTCGTACGAAAATGAAAGAACAAACAACTGAAGAGAAGAAAAATGCATCTGAAACAGCACTTCGCGACGATTTAGTTGAAGCAGCTGCACGTAACGCTGAAATCGATATCCCGGAAGCAATGATCGACGCTGAAATCGAGCGTATGATGGGTGATTTCGAACAACGTTTACAACAACAAGGTATGAACCTTGACTTATACTTCCAATTCTCTGGTCAAGACGAAGAAGCACTTCGTAGCCAAATGCAAGATGACGCATTAAACCGCGTACGTGTTTCATTAACACTTGAAGCAATTGGCCAAGTAGAAAATATCGAAGTAGCAGCAGAAGATGTAGATGCTGAGCTACAAAAAATGGCTGATCAATTCGGTATGGAAATTGACCAAATTAAAGCAGCACTAGGCGGCACAACGGTTCTTGAAAACGACTTACGTTTCAACAAAACAGTTGAATTCCTAGTGGAAAACGCAAAAATTACTGAATAAGAAATTGTCATAAGCGCAAGGTACGGTTGACCGTACCTTGTTTTACATAATTAAAGAAAATTTTACATAACGGATTCTAATTAGTTGATTATATGTAAAGAGTCTTGTAATATTGTCTCTTGAAAAGGGGTGAGCATAATGTTCAAATTTAACGATGAAGAAGATAACTTAAACTGTTCCTTTTGTGGAAAATCCCAAGAACAAGTTCGTAAGCTGGTAACAGGCCAAGGGGTCTATATTTGCGACGAATGCGTTGAACTTTGTGCTGAAATCGTCAAAGAGGAAATCGAACTTGAAGCAGACTTCGAGTTGAAAGATGTCCCGAAACCGAAAGAAATACAAAGTATTTTAGATGACTATTTAATTGGACAGGACCGTGCGAAGAAATCACTTGCGGTAGCTGTTTACAACCACTATAAACGCATTAACTCTGGTAGTAAAATCGATGATGTAGAGCTTGCGAAATCGAATATTGTCTTAATTGGACCTACTGGAAGCGGGAAAACATTATTCGCTCAAACATTAGCGCGTATTTTAGATGTCCCATTTGCGATTGCAGATGCAACATCTTTAACGGAAGCGGGCTATGTTGGAGAAGATGTTGAAAATATTTTATTAAAGCTTATTCAAGCTGCAGATTATGATGTTGAAAAAGCAGAGCGCGGCATTATTTATATCGACGAAATTGATAAAGTTGCACGTAAATCTGAAAACGCATCGATTACTCGAGATGTATCGGGTGAAGGTGTACAGCAAGCTTTACTTAAAATTTTAGAAGGTACAGTTGCGAGCGTTCCACCACAAGGCGGCAGAAAGCATCCACATCAAGAGTTTATTCAATTAGATACGACGAATATTCTCTTCATTGTCGGCGGTGCATTCGCTGGAATTGAAGACATTATTAAGCGAAGAATTGGTCAGAAGTTAATTGGATTTGGTACTGAAACTGAAAAAGTGGACGAAGAATCATTATTATCCCAATTAATTCCTGAAGATCTTCAAAATTATGGTCTAATTCCAGAGTTTATTGGACGTTTACCAGTTCTTGCTAGTTTAGAGGAATTGGACGAGGACGCGTTATATCAAATTTTAACAGAGCCGAAAAATGCGATTGTAAAGCAATATCAAAAAATGCTTGAAATTGACGGTGTTGAGTTAAGCTTTGAAGATGATGCTTTAATGGAAATTGCAAGAGAAGCAATTGAACGAAGAACAGGCGCACGTGGTTTACGTTCAATTATTGAAAATATTATGTTAGACATTATGTACGAATTGCCTTCTCTTGAAGAAGTGACAAAATGTGTCATTACACAAGAGTCAGTTGCGAACAAAACAAGTCCTACTTTATTTAAAGAAGATGGTTCGGAATATACATTATTAGGCGATAAAGATTCGGCGTAATGCCTAAAGGACGAAGCTAACACCGATTGCGCATCTAGAATATGCGCATTTAGGTGTTAGCTTTTTCTACTTTTTATACATATGAATATCACTTAATGGAGGTGCTTTGATTGAGTAAAAATACATATCCTGAAATTCCATTATTACCACTTCGTGGAATTTTAATTTATCCAACAATGGTTTTACATATTGACGTAGGGCGTGAGCGTTCTGTATTTGCGATTGAACGGGCGCTTGATAATGATGGTTTGATCTTTCTTGCAACGCAAAAAGATACGGGGTTGGAAGACCCAGAACGCGATGATATATATGATATGGGAACGCTTGCGACAGTGAAGTCCATTAAAGAACTCGAAAATGGGACGTTCCGTGTCTTAATTGAAGGCGTGATGAGGGCTGAGTGGAGGGATTACCGAGAAGCCGATTTATTCCCAGTTGTAGATGTAACGGCTTTTGAAGAAGATAAACAGATCAATATTGAAACTGAAGCTTTAATGCGTACATTAGTGAAACATTTCGAGAAATATGTGAAAGCTTCTAAAAGAGTTTCTAAAGACACGTTTAATTCGATTAAAGAGATTGAAGAGCCGGGAAGACTTGCAGATATGGTTGCTTCAAATTTACCGATTAAACTACATGCGAAGCAAGAACTACTTGAAATTATTGATATTAAAGAACGTTTAGAGTGGTTGATCAATTGCATGTACAGTGAACAAGAAGTTTTAGTAATGGAAAGTAAAATTAATGAACGTGTTCGACAAGCAATGGAGAGAACGCAAAAAGAGTTTTATTTACGTGAGCAAATGAAAGCGATTCAGACTGAACTGGGCGATAAAGATGGAAAAGGTTTAGAAATTGCTGAGCTCCGCGTGAAAATAAAAGAAGCGAATATGCCTGAAGAGGTTCAGAAAGCTGCAGAAAGGGAATTAAATCGTTATGAACGTATTCCAGCAGCTGCCCCTGAAAGTGGTGTGATTCGAAATTATATTGATTGGCTTGTAGATTTGCCTTGGTCCATTGCATCTACAGATTTACTTGATATTAATCGTTCAGCAGAAATTTTAGATCGTGATCATGATGGCTTAGAAACTGTCAAAGAACGTATTTTAGAATATTTAGCCGTTCGTCAATTAACGAATTCTTTAAGAGGACCCATTTTATGTTTAGCGGGACCACCGGGAGTAGGAAAAACATCACTTGCTCGCTCTATTGCTGAGTCATTGGATCGTAAGTTTGTACGGATTTCTTTAGGCGGGGTACGCGATGAATCTGAAATTAGAGGTCACCGTAGAACGTATGTAGGGGCAATGCCTGGACGTATACTTCAAGGGATGAAAAAAGCGGGAACGATTAATCCAGTGTTTTTATTGGATGAAATTGATAAAATGTCCAATGATTTCCGCGGGGATCCTTCTTCTGCGATGTTAGAAGTATTAGATCCTGAACAAAATGCAACGTTTAGCGATCATTATATTGAAGAACCTTTTGATTTATCGGAAGTGTTATTTATCGCAACGGCAAATGATTTAAGTTTAATCCCTGGACCATTACGAGATCGTATGGAAATTATTTCTTTGTCTAGTTATACAGAGATGGAAAAAAGAACGATTGCTAAAAATCATTTAATCCCAAAACAAATGGAAGAGCATGGTTTGACAGGTGCGAATCTTCGTTTTAATGATGATGCGATTCTCGATCTGATTCGCTATTATACGAGGGAATCAGGTGTTAGGGGATTAGAGCGAAGTATTTCGTCCATTTGCCGTAGAGCAGCGAAGCAAATTGTGACGGGTGAGAAAAAACGCGTTGTCGTTACGATAAATACACTCGAAACCTTGCTTGGCAAAAAGAAATTTAGACATGGTTTAGCGGAAACGAAAAACCAAGTCGGTGTTGCAACGGGGCTTGCATATACACAAGTCGGTGGGGATACACTGCAAATAGAAGTGTCTTTATCACCCGGAAAAGGCGATTTACAGTTAACTGGAAAACTCGGTGATGTCATGAAAGAATCCGCACAAACGGCATTGTCTTATGTACGTTCAAAAGCGGTGGAATTTGGGATTGACCCAGCCTTCCATAAGTCATATGATATCCATATCCATGTTCCAGAAGGTGCAACACCAAAAGATGGTCCGTCGGCTGGAATTACGATTGCGACAGCACTTGTTTCAGCATTAACAGACCGAAAAATTCACCGACAAATTGGTATGACGGGAGAAATTACGTTGCGTGGGCGTGTACTGCCAATTGGCGGTGTGAAAGAAAAAAGTTTAAGCGCGCATCGAGCGGGCTTAACAACGATTATATTACCATTAGATAATGAGCGCGATATTGAAGACATTCCTGAAGCAGTTCGTGAAGAATTAACTTTTAAATTTGTAACGGATGCGGCAGAAGTGTTAAAAATCGCATTGGAGGATGAGGACGCGTGAAAGTCCATAACGTAGAAATGATCATGAGTGCTGTAAAGCCAGAGCAATATCCTGATGAAGGGTATCCTGAGTTTGCACTTGCCGGACGTTCAAATGTCGGGAAATCTTCATTTATTAACCGAATGATTGCAAGAAAAAGTTTAGCAAGAACGTCTTCCAAGCCAGGGAAAACACAAACATTAAACTTTTATAAAATTGAGGAACAATTGTTTTTCGTAGACGTTCCAGGCTACGGATACGCGAAAGTGTCTAAGTCTGAACGTGAAGCATGGGGAAAAATGATTGAAGAATATTTAACAGGGCGCGAAACATTGCGCGCAGTTGTACAAATTATCGATGTGCGTCATCCACCGACGAAAGACGATTGTTTAATGTATGATTTCCTTGCGCATTATGATATTCCAGCAATTATTATCGCAACGAAAGTCGATAAAATTTCAAAAGGTAAAGTAAATAAACATCTGAAAATTATTAAAGATAATTTAGGCATGCGTAAAGGCGATCCGTTAATTCCTTTTTCATCAGAAAGCGGAATGGGCATTGAACAAGCATGGCGTGAAATTGAAAAGAGAATGTAAGTAAGATTTACCGAAAAAAGGCTGTTTGAGACTTGGAGAAAATCTAGTCCCTGCAGCCCTTTTTCTCGTATATACAGTTCAATAATGATGAACTTGAGTGGGAGGGGTGGCAGCAACAAAATGCA
>CANSAF010000052.1 GCA_947644645.1 uncultured Sporosarcina sp.
GAATAAATAGATTACTCTGAAGTGATATAAAAAGGAGATGTAAATCATGTCTAATAATAAAATTATTCAACTTCGCCCGAATGAAACAATAAAAGATGATTTTAAAAAGACGATAGGAAATGAAAGCGAATCATTTTCTAGCCTTGTACTCGAACAATCTATTGAAGTGAATATGGATGCGATTCGTGGAGAAATGGATATTTTGAAGAGCACATTGAAAGTATCCATGAAAAACTAAAGTAATCGGTGTGCACCTGAAGAGAGATTATTCGAGTGCACTCGTTAAGGAGTGTTTAAAATGATTGCACATTACGATCATTACACAAAACGAGAACCTCATTATTTAACCGATCATGTAGAGGAAATGCTTCTTTATTTAAAGGAACTTACCTTATCAAAGGATATTGAAGTATTGGCAGAAATATGTATTATCGCACATGATCTTGGTAAGAAAAGTCTCCTATTTCAAAAGTATGTTCAAGACCCTAATGGCAAAAGAGGTACTGTGAAGCATGCTGTTGGTGGAGCTTATGCCTTATCCAAACAGTCCATCAATTTATCTCCTGCTGAACAGATGATATCTTATTTTGCTCAGCTTATCGTTGCTGCACATCATACATCTTTATCAGATGCGACTGGAAATGCCGAAGATTTATTTGAATCATTTCCAAAAGAATTAGAAGGAATTGAAAAACTGACAGCAACTGAAGTGAGCAAGGCGATCAAAAAGCTTTCAGAGTTTCCAATTGAAGAGTTTAAAGAGAAATTTAAACTTGGAGAGGAAGGTTCTAGTTATCTTGCTACGCTTATTCGATTTGCCATGTCCGTTATGATTGACGCGGATTGGTTAAGTACAGAAGCTTATTTTTCGGAAGAGCGTGCAGCAAAAAGAGTATATAAAGTACCATCATTTGAGTTTTTGCAACAAGAATTGACGAATTATTATACTAAAGAGGATGTATTTCCAGATTCAACAGAACAATTAATTGCAATCAAAAAAGCCCTTCAAAAAGAGGCGAGGAAAGCTGGTCTAAAGAAACATTCATGTTTCACTTTACATGCCCCAACAGGCGTAGGGAAAACAATCGCCGGGTTGGAATTTGCACTCGCCCACGCAATTAAATTTGAAAAAAGACGAATTATAACGGCGCTTCCGCTGATGAATTTAACAGAAGAAACGAGTGCTTTATACAAGAATATATTTGGTGACAATCAAGTGATTGAAGACCATTCAACAGCCTTTGTGGAACCGAAAGGGGAAGATACAAGTATTCGTTTAGCTGTAAATAATTGGGATAGACCTTTTGTCGTGACAACAACGAATCAATTATTTGAAAGTCTATTTCATAATAGACCGATGAAGATTCGAAAATTACACAGATTATATGGAAGCGTTATCATTTTGGATGAGTATCATAAACTACCTTTTCATGTGCTAAGGCCTATTTTAAAACAACTCGATATATTACAGAAATACTTTGATGTCACGGTTGTGATGATGAGTGCAACTCCAGTGGCATTAACAGAAAGTAGTGTCGTGAAGGAGTTTCTATTGAATTATGAACCAATAGAAATTACTAATCGAAAAACGCTGTTTAAACAAATCCCGAAGCGTTTTACTTATCAATGGTTAAAAAAGAAAGAAACGATTGAAAGTCTTGCCAAAAAAATAGCAAAAGAATCTACCGTACTGACAATTATGAACACCAAAAAAGAAGCTCAACAATTATTTCTTGCTTTAAAAGAAACGAATCATTCATTCGAAAAAGTTTATCATCTATCAACGACGATGTGCAGTGAACACCGAAGACTTACGCTTGAAAGCATTCGGGAAGATTTAGAGGCTGAACGAGTGATTGCGGTTATTTCGACATCTGTGTTAGAAGCTGGCGTCGATATCTCATTTCCAGTTGTTTATCGAATGCTTGCCCCACTTGACGCAATTGTACAAGCAGCGGGGAGATCCAATCGATACGGGAAATTGGGAGAAGGACGCGTTATTATTTTTGAATTAGAAGAACCTATAAAAGTCGAATTATCTTACGCACAAGGAATTGGGATTACAAGATGGATTCTTGAAGAGAAAGGGGTGGAAGGATTAGCGAGTGTAGAGATGTTTGTTGAATACTTTAAGCAAGCTTTTAGCAATGATGTAAATAGCTTGGATAAATACCAAATTACATCATCGAGATGGCTATTATTCGAGACAATTGCGAAGGATTTCAAAATGATTGAATCGGAACAACTTGGCGTTATCTGTACTACTTATGAGCAGTTTCCAGAAGGATGGTTATCGGAAAAACCGACAAAAGCTTGGTGGAGAAAGATGCAGCCCTATACTGTTTCATTAAGAAGTTCTGATCATCAAAAATTCATTGAGGAAAAAGGGGTACGTCGATTGGCAGTTCCATACGACAAAGAATTAGGCGTTATTTTATAAGAGGGGGTGAGATGTATGGCTGAACGATTTGTAACAGTACGCATAAAAGTATTTGGAGATTTTGCGTTGTTTACAAGACCCGAAGGAAAAGTAGAAAGAGTTAGTTATCCAATGATGACGCCATCAGCTGCGCGTGGCGTGTTAGAGGCAGTGTTTTGGAAGCCGGAATTTCGATATAAGATTCGAAAGATTGCAGCATTGAAACAACCAAAGTTTCATTCGATTATTCGAAATGAAGTATCAAAAAAAGTATCGATTAATAAGAAAATGATGGCAGCTCCACAAGATGTATTTACGGATGATATGCGTCAATTGCGTCATGCACTTGTGTTAAAAGATGTCGCTTATTTAATTGAAGCGGATCTTGTCTTGTATCCGGAAACGAAAGACCCAATTGAGAAGTATGAAGCCATTTTTAATCGTCGCGTTTCAAAAGGACAGTGTTTTCATCGCCCTTACTTGGGAGCAAGAGAGTTTTCTGCACATTTTGAAGAAGTCGATGGAACAGAACGCCCAATCGATTGGACTGACTCTATCGGATCGATGTTTTTTGATTTTCGATATCCGAAGAAAGGCGGCATAACAATCCCGTATTTTTTCCAAGCAGAAGTGGAAAATGGTGTTATGAGAGTACCAAGTGATTTATATGAGGAGGTGTACAGGTAATGTATGTGAAGCGACTCATTGAATTTGCAGAAGCACATCCAGAGGACCTCGTTCCAATTGGTTTTAAGGAAAAGAAAATACAATGGATAGCGGATATTAAAGAAGGAAAAATCAATTTAACAGCAGCGGGCAATAAACAAGAACAAGTTCCGGATATTGCGCGATCATCGGGCACAAAGCCAATTTTACTCGTTGATAAGGCGGATTATGTTTTTGCTGTAAGTGATATGAAAAATAATGAAAAACGAACTGCAGAACGACATGAAGCTTATGTTGGGTTATTAGCAACTTATCTCGAAGAATATGATGACGCGGATATAAAGCAATTATATGAGTGCTTAAAAAATAAAGAATGTTTTTGGCAAGAGGTTCAAGAAAATGGTGTAAAAATGAATGATCATATTTGTTTTCGTATCCGGGGAGATCAGTTTTTACACAAGAAAACAGGAGTTCGAAAGTTTTGGGAGAAGTATATTTTACCACAATCAGCAAAAGATGAGGAAAATATGCATTGTATGTATTGCGGCGAATTAAGTCCTGTAATGGACCGACATACGATTAATTTTTTAATTGGACCAGATCGTACAAAACTTATATCAGCGAATGAAAATGCATACGAATCTCATGGATTGAAAAATTCCCGTATCGCTCCAACTTGCTATCGCTGCGAACAAAAATATGGGAAGGCTCTAGAATATTTACTCACGCCCCATAAAGGGAAAAAACCAGGTGGACCGCATATGTTTCGCCTTGGTGAGTTGACGTTTGTTCATTGGATTCGAGAAGGTGGACAGCTCCGCGAGAATTTTGGATTAATGCTCCACTCTGATAAAAATACGGGAATTCAAGATATGGAGATTTTACTCGATAAAATTTTCAAGGGTAAGAAAAGAGACCGTGATATGAAAGATTTTTGTATACTTACGCTTTCGGCCAATAAAGGACGGCTCGTTGTTCGGGATTATGCAGAGAATTCCGCAGCGAAATTAAAAGCAAATATCCAGCAATTTCTGGAAGCCCAAGATATCGGTGCGAACCGATATTATGGCATTTACACATTGGCGGCAACGATGTATGTAGATGCCAATAAACAAATGCAAAAACACGCATTAAAAGAATGGATGGATTGGTTTTTACACAGTAGACCATTATCGGATCGAATTGTGCTTCCGCTATTGAAACAAATTCAAGTAAGTGGAGCGATGCGTGCCCATCAAGCGGCGGCAGTACAAAGTTGGATAGTGAGCCAAAGTAAAAGAACAGGAATCGAAAGGAGCAGTCAAATGATCAAAGATAATCAGTCAGCTTATACGATTGGACGACTATTTGCAGTATTAGAAAAAATTCAAAAAGAGGCGATTAACTCAAATAATACGATTTCTACAAAACATTTTAGTGCAGCTTCAACAACACCAAAAGCTGTTATGGGGCAATTAATCCGCAATGCACAGCACCATTTAGCGAAGATTGGCAATGGAGAAAAAGGTGCGGGATTGGCGATTTATTACGATAAACGATTGATGGAGATTTATGAAGAGTTACAGGAATATCCTGATATGTTGAATGCGGAAGGTCAAGCAGAATTTGCGATGGGTTATTATCATGAAAAACGATACTTGTATACACCTAAAAATAAAGAAGGAGTTGCTCAAAATGAATGATGTAAAAAAACGCTATGACTTTATGCTTGTATTTGATGTGATGGACGGAAATCCAAATGGGGATCCAGACGCAAGTAATTTACCGAGGGTAGACCCGGAAACAATGCAAGGGCTTGTGACGGATGTTGCATTAAAAAGAAAGATTCGTGACTATGTCCAAATTACACGCGGAGATGAAGAGGGTTATGATATTTATGTGAAACAACGAGGGATTTTAACGCGTGAACAAAGAAAAGCTTTTGAAGCGCTAGGAATTAAAGATGAGGAAGAAAAATCAACAACTGTTATTAAAGATGCACGTGAGTGGATGTGTGCAAATTATTACGACACTCGAATGTTTGGTGCAGTTATGTCTACAAAGAAATATAATTCGGGGCAAGTAAGAGGACCTATTCAACTTACATTTGGTCGTTCCATTGACAAAATTATGCAAGGTGACATTGCGATTACACGTGTGGCACTAACGAATGCAGATGATACAGCAAAAAAAGGAGAGGTAATCTCCGAGGATGAAATAGAAGCCAGAAGTGGCCAAATGGGAAGAAAGTCTTACGTCCCTTATGGTATGTATATTGCTTATGGCTTTTATTCGCCAACATTTGCTAAACAAACAGGTGTGACGAGTACAGATTTAGATATCTTCTGGGAATCACTTATTAATATGTGGGATTTAGACCATTCCGCAGCACGAGGGCGCATGGCAACGAGAGGGCTTTATGTCTTTGAACATGATAGCACTTATGGCAATGCCCCATCGCACGTATTGTTTGATAAAATACAAATCGACAAAAAAGAAGATGTTCAGGTCCCGAGGTCCAGTAAGGATTATCAAGTGAATATCAAAAATGAAATGCCAAGTGGTGTGACATTGCATGAGGTAATCACATTTTAGTTTGTAGAAGTTTATATTTGGGAAATGTCGTATAAATGTGCAGGGGTTTGTCAAGAGTAGGGCGTGCGAACCCCAAGTGCACATGAAAACCCTGGGAGACCCGCACCAAAATATTAAGGATTTAAGAAAGATGCAAAGATTTTACTAGCATTCAGTCGTTTGGTAAGATTGAGAGAAAGAGAAATATATTAAAGAGTTTTAAGATGGGAAGTAATTTTAGCATTTTTTCGCAGTCGCATTCTATATGAATGCGTGGATTGAAATTTTACTTATAGAATGTTGTAGAGAAATTTGTACGTCGCATTCTATATGAATGCGTGGATTGAAATGAGTGATACTTTCGTGCTGCCTTTCGTTGTTTAGTCGCATTCTATATGAATGCGTGGATTGAAATTTAAATGACAGTATGCTTTAAACGTATCACCGTCAATTGTCGCATTCTATATGAATGCGTGGATTGAAATTATCAATAGTTACACAATAATTGTAAGAAGTTACGTCGCATTCTATATGAATGCGTGGATTGAAATTCCAACATCTCCGTCCGCTAAATCAACCGTTGGTGGTCGCATTCTATATGAATGCGTGGATTGAAATAATGGCACAAATGGTGGTAGGTCATCCACAACTACGTCGCATTCTATATGAATGCGTGGATTGAAATCGCTACCTACAAACCCTGTATACAATTCGATTGTCAGTCGCATTCTATATGAATGCGTGGATTGAAATTGTTGTATTACCAACAGTAAATAAATAAAAAATCGTCGCATTCTATATGAATGCGTGGATTGAAATAAGGACGGACGTTGTCGTACTCGTATGCGTACGGGTCGCATTCTATATGAATGCGTGGATTGAAATGCAAAGGGAATGGTGGGAACGCCCAATGATTAATCGTCGCATTCTATATGAATGCGTGGATTGAAATAATTTAATCAATTAGTAATGTTTGAAGGCTAGCGCGTCGCATTCTATATGAATGCGTGGATTGAAATTTATGTGAACAGCATAGTCGCCTATTTTGAATTGGTCGCATTCTATATGAATGCGTGGATTGAAATACCCATATTAGCAATACCTCTTCCAACACCTGCAACCGTCGCATTCTATATGAATGCGTGGATTGAAATAACTGACATATTAACGATGAAATTTAAACCCAAGTCGCATTCTATATGAATGCGTGGATTGAAATTCTCTTGTGAGCGGTCAGCTTTTTCTTTTCAAACGTCGCATTCTATATGAATGCGTGGATTGAAATACTGAGTTTGTCAGTAACCAATAGGTTTTTTAAAGTCGCATTCTATATGAATGCGTGGATTGAAATGTTTAGTAATGACGAATCTCAGGCGATAGATTTAGTCGCATTCTATATGAATGCGTGGATTGAAATAAGCGCAGCTTTTACTAAGTCCAGCCTGAATGTGTCGCATTCTATATGAATGCGTGGATTGAAATTAAAGTTACGAATACCGATGAACGTTTGGATGACTGTCGCATTCTATATGAATGCGTGGATTGAAATAGATGGTGGAGGTAACCCACCGAACCCACCAAACCCGTCGCATTCTATATGAATGCGTGGATTGAAATCTTTTGAGTTGATATATGTCGAAAGTCCACAAGATGTCGCATTCTATATGAATGCGTGGATTGAAATTTTTATCGAGATGAATATGTCGTAATCACAGAACAACTCGCAAATATCCCAATTTCTACCGAACAATTTACAGGATTTCCAAGCTTTATTAAACAGTTAAATGACCAAGGATTTGAACAGGTCGGCCAATTGCCGAGTGAGTTGGTAACGCTTGCAAAATATAAAGGTGTGGGGAGAGGGACTTTGGAGAAGTTTTTTGGGCAGTTACAGGGGAAATTATTTTAATTTTAAAGGGGGCCATAAACATGCCAATTCACAATAAACTTGTCCGTGACAGAATTCCAGAGATTATTGAAAGTACTGGAAAAACATTTACGTCACGTGTACTTTCGAGTGAAGAATATATAGAAGAAATTAATAAAAAAATGCATGAAGAATTAGCTGAGTACGAGGAAGCAAAAAGCAGTGAAGAGGCGATTGAAGAGCTTGCCGACTTATTGGAATTGATTCATGCGGCCGCAGCTGTATATCATACGTCATTTGCAGACGTGGAAAAAGTGCGCGTAGAGAAAGCGAAGAAACGCGGCGGTTTTGATAAACGTATTTTTCTAATGGAAGTCCAAGATGACTGAAGTTAGGTTGATTACATCAAATTTAATTGATGAAATTAAAGATTTAACAAGAAAAGCGGATCATCTTTATTGGATTGTTGCTTTCGCCATGAAGTCTGGCGTGCGTCTTGTCTTGCCCTATTTAAAAGAGGCGGCGGAAAACGGCGCCGAGATTAAAATTTTAATAGGGGATTATTTACATATTACACAGCCCGAGGCGCTCGAACTTTTGTTTACAGAATTGCCGAATGCGGAAATACGTTTATATAACAGCCAAGGGGTGTCTTTTCATCCGAAAGCTTATTTATTTCGTGAAGGAGAGCAAAGTCATGTTATTGTAGGTTCTTCCAATCTCTCAAAATCCGCGATGACAAAAGGTGTTGAATGGAGTTTATACGCTCCTTCTACAGTCGATCAAGTACTTTTTGAAACGGCTGTTTCTGAATTTATGCAGCAATTTCTTTCGCCAAATACCATTCAGCTCAATAATGAGACGCTAAAAAACTATGAGGAAAGCTATTGTCAAGCGAATCTTAATGTAAAGTTTAATGATTTTTGGACAGAAAACGAAGAAATCGAAGTCATGTATGGGGAACCTAAAGAACAGGAATTCGTTTTGGAAACACCTGAAACGTATACAACAAAACAACAAATTATCGAACCAAGACCCGCACAAAAACTGGCGTTAGAAGCTTTAGCAGAAACACGCGAAGAAGACTATGATAAAGCACTCGCTGTTCTTGCAACAGGGCTTGGTAAAACATATCTTGCTGCTTTCTTTGCGCGTGATTACCAAAAGGTTTTATTTGTAGCGCATCGTGAAGAAATTTTAGAGCAAGCCCAAGCTTCTTTCCAGCATGTTCATCTAACAAGGTCAACTGGGATTTATAATGGCTTTTCAAAGGAAAAAGACGTTGATTTTTTATTTGCTTCGGTTTTTACGTTGGCGACGGACTATCATTTAAAACAGTTTGAAGCAGATACGTTCGATTTAATCGTAGTAGATGAGTTTCACCATGCGGTTGCCCCGACATATGAACGGATTTTACAATATTTTCAACCTAAGTTTCTATTAGGGATTACCGCAACACCGGATCGTTTGGATAATAAGGATGTCTATAGCCTTTGCGATGGAAATGTTGCGATATCTATCCATTTTCTTGAAGCGATTCGTCAAAACTGGTTATCTCCCTTTATGTATTACGGTGTTTTTGATGAAACGGATTATAGCGGACTTAAATGGCGTAATCATAGTTATGATGAAGAAGAGTTGCTTCGTTTACAATTGAAGGAAGAATATGCTAAGGCAGTCCTTGATGCTTGGAAAGAAAAGAAGCAAACGAGAACAATTGGATTTTGTTCGTCAATCAAGCAAGCAACTTATTTAAGTGATTACTTTAATCGGGCAGGCTATCGAACAATCGCATTGCACGGTAAAACAGCACGTGAAACGCGATTAAATGCACGTACTCGTCTAGAATTAGGCGAATTAGACGCAATTTTCACAGTCGATTTATTTAATGAAGGGGTAGATATTCCTTCTGTCGATACATTGCTTTTTGCGCGTCCAACGGAATCACTCGCAGTTTTCACCCAACAAATCGGACGTGGTTTACGCCTTTCGGATGGAAAGTCGCATTGTGTCATTATTGATTTAATCGGAAATTACCGAAATGCGGATGTTAAAATGCGTGTCTTTTCAGAGGATGGAGAACTACCGAAGACATTGGATGCAACTACTTTCAATTTACCGCAAACATGTCATTTCGAGCTAGATCTTGCGGTTATTAATTTAATAGAAGAAATGAAGAGAAAACGTTCACCAAGGAAGCAACAAGTGGTAGACGCTTACTTTAAATTAAAAACAGAATTGGGTAAGAGGCCAACTTATTTAGATTTTCACTTAAAAGCGGATGTTGACGCTCGTGTCATCAAACAAGAATTTGGTTCCTATCCAGGATTCCTCTCTTTTGCTGGCGAATTAAATGCAGCGGAGCAACAAGCGTATGAGTTGAATAAAAAGTGGCTGCAAGAAGTGACTGGCACAGGGATGAATAAAAGCTATAAAATGGTTGTGTTAAACTATATGCTCCAAAAAGGTCATGAAAATTGGTTAACCCCTGTTACACCAGAAGAAATTGCACCTTATTTTCATCAATATTTAACAGAAAAAGATTATAGAAGAAATGCCGATTTTTCTGATAAACAAGGGAAAGAGCTAAGAGATTACAATGAAAAGAAAATTGTATCTCTTTTAACACGCATGCCATTGTCAAAATGGAGCGGCTCATCGAAAGGACTAATTACTTTTGAAGATAATCTTTTTACGATTCACCTGAACCCTTTGACTGAGCATGCAGAAATCATTTATCGTTGGACAAATGAAACTTGTATGTATCGTTTGCATAGTTATTTTGAGCGGAAGTCATTGTGAAGTATGAATGAAAAGCCTTAGCAAACTTTGAAGATTTGAAGCGAATAAGCGTGTAGTTTATAAAAATAGCTAGCAGCGAACCATTTTGGGCGCTGCTAGCTATTTTTTAATTCCGTTCTTTTTTGTCGATCGTTTCTAAAAATTCTTTTGTTGTGTTAACTACATATTTAACCATGCCAAGGTCGCGTTCCAATAAAACGCCTTGATGGATATCGATTAATAGTTTTTTGTTTATGATATCTGGATTAGAACTTAATAACCATTTTATCGGTAGGAGTTGGCATCCATTTCGCTGGTGTCAGAACTTAATCGTTTCGAAAAGCTGGTGAAGTATATGCCAGCGGTACTGACTTGTAGGATAGTCGAAGAAGCATCTGTAACGGCTTTAGCATAAGTTTTGGATCTATGGCAGATAATTAATTTGATTTCAGAATGATTTTTAAGCCATCCAGTTACGGAAGATTAGTCAAGTTAAAAGGGTGCCAAATCGAAAAAAACATAAAACTGGAGATAACGAGAGACGTGCTTTGCAAATGTATTCCGTTATCTATAGTAATCTGTAAAACAGTGACTTATCCATTAGTCTTTAATATGTTAAAATGGGACTATATCATGTATTGGAGGACGACCTTCTGGATTATTGTTATACGATGAGAACAAAACATGTGAAACTTATAAAGTGTTAGCCTTGGATATCCATATACAAATCTACAATTGGTTTGATTGATGGTGTGACTCATAATCAATTTGAGAGGGAGTGGCAAAAGAATGCTTAATAAGCTGATATTATGAATTTCATGCAAAAATAGGAATTGTCAATAATTTAATCTGATGCAGGTACCTTTCTCCAATTTATTTTTATTAAATAGTAGTTTTGTAATACTTCAAGTAGGTGAGTACATTGACAGCGAAAATCAATATAGCGATAGATCAGAAAGGTAATTATGTAAAGATTCAGGACGCGGTTAAAGGACAGTTATATTATTGTTTGAATTGTAAGGAACGATTAATTGCGAATACAGGAGACCACAACATTCATTTTTATAGACATCATAATAAAAAGAATCGAGAAGCTTTAATCGAATGTGAATTATATTCATCAAGCGATTCCGATTACGGCATATTATTAAATGAGCAGATTTATGAAAATAAGGTTCGCTTTATTTTCGATAAATCATTAAATTTGAAAATGAAGTTGCCTTATTTGTCTAGGTCCTCCCTTGCCAGGATGAATTTCGATGACTTATACTTTTCCGTTACAGTACAGGGAAATAGAATTTTTAGTACTGGATTAGGAAAAAGAAGTAATCGTGGTTATTTGGACGTGTCACTTGAATACGAATACTTAGTAGAAATTGAAAATGAAAGAAATGCAAAGTTATTGGAATATGTGATTGAAAAAAAGGTGCAATTATTTCAGAGGCAAACTCTTTTGTTTAAGAAAATCAGTGGAGAATATATTAATATTCCTTACGAAAAGACGAATCTGTCGAATGAACTTTTTTTGCTTTCAACAAAAAAATTACCTAGACATAGTGATTTGATATTAAAACAATATTCAATCAGCAATGGAATTCATATTTACCACTTCTACATAGATAACTTAACAGAATCCTTAATTGACTGGTTCAAAAAAGAAACTGGATATACAATCATACCTAATCGAAAGTGGATAGATTTATTTTATCCCAACTCATTTCAATATGGAGATTATTCATTGTTAGTTGAAACTGACAAAGTATTAGTAAAGGTAACGCCACACTCAAGCAAAGATACGCTGGGCTATTTTAATAAAAATGGACAAAAAGAAGTATTAAAGGTAGATGAAGATGGAATTGCCGAATTGGATTTAGAGCAAAATCATATGTATCACTTACGCTTAAATCATGAAATATGCAATGAACTCACTTTGAAGCGAATTTCTGAAATAGAGCCTGTAACTGATTATTCGACTAGTATCTTAGTAAATGGTCAGTTGGATGAAATAGATGCCCAGAGTTTTGAACGCGCGTATTCAGTTGAATCCGCAAGTGCTTTTTATGTGTTTAAACAGGATGAATACCCGATAAAAACGAATAGCCTTGAACAACAACTTCCTAAAGCTGTACATTTTCCGTTTATTGGAACAATGCATAGGAGAAGGGTAAATGGTAAAGAAAATCTAGTAAGCTGGGAATTATTGTTAAATTCAATGCAGTGGGGCATAGTGAAAAATAGTGAGTTTATGGACGTATTTAAAATGGTGAAAGAATCCAATTTGCCTAATCGCTCAATTTATATTGCGGAACTTTTGAAAAACTACAATATGTTACCAAAGGATTTCGTTAAAATTATTAGAGGAGGTCGTTAATATGATTGTACTAGGGAAAAATTATTATGTTTTCGGTAACCATATTGTTGTAAAACCCATTGCTAAAATTGAAGACAATCAAATAATTACCATCGCTAGGGAAAGCAGAAATGAAGTATTTCCGAATCGCGGCAGGGTATATACCCCTACTTTTCATCAGAAAATTACAACGGGAAATTTTATGATATACGAGTTGGAGGAAAGTAGTACATACGAAAAAAATAATGAGTCTAGCCATTATTATACGGTAAAACAAACAAAGATGAACGGTCCCTTATTCGAGGTGTATCATTTAGATGAAAGCTTTGAACAAGATGCCGATAAAATTGTGGGGAAAATTCGCTTTGGATTTTCAAGTAAAGTAGAAATGTTAAATGAAATCATATTACGGACATCTGATAATTATCTTTTGGGTCCATTTAAAACTAAGTATGATGCCGAAGGTAGAAAGACGGAGATTATCAATAATTTTGAAGTTGATAAGTATATTCTTCCTGTATACGATAATTTTAGCGATCAGTTAAATATTGCAACTTATTACGATAAGTTTGACGAAATTCAAAGAAGTTTTACGCTTGCATATCCTGAAGAAGAGAACATTATAGCTGAATTGGATATCGCGACGAATGATTATATTGTTCGGGAAGCCATACGGGCTTTAAGAGGGCGGGAGGAGTTTAGTGATATTACCAGAAGGGTATCACAAGGGATTAATGAATGGTTAAAAAGTACAACCTTTTCGGAAGAATATAATATTAAAAGGTTAAAAAAGACAGTAGAACTCTTAAAGGAAATCGCACCAGAGCATGATGAGAATAATTATCAAAAATATACTAGAGAATTATTATCTCTTCCTTCAATTCAAAATGTCATTGAAGAACAAAAAGAAAAGAAATTTGTGTTGGAAATTGAAGGTTTTTTAAAAGAAAATAAAGATGTAACAAATAAAAATAAAGAGTTGAAAGCGGAGCATTCCAAACTAATTAGTAAAATTACTGTCAATCAGAAGCAGTTAAAAAAAATACAACAAAATATAGAGAAATATAGTCAGTTTATGTCCGCTAAAAAAGATAGTATGGAAGAGGAGATATTAGAGCATTACTTCCAACAGCTAATGATAAGTAATTTGTCTAGCAATCAATCAAAACAGCTTACTTTCACGTTTAATGAAGAGTCGGTTGATTCACCGGAAAAGTATGAAAGTATAGATGATATGAAAAAAGTATTTAAACATAATCTGCGTCAGTATGGAGAGCGCGATATTCAAGATGTAATTTTTGACTATTGTTTAATCGCTTTAAAATTTAATCAACCATTGATTATTGTTGGTGAATCATCGTATAAGTTAGCACGTATAATTCAAAAGACATTTGCTGCATCAAAAAGCAAAACAATTATTCCCGACACTACCCAATTTAGTTTGAGTGTATTAAATGATATTAAAAATGATCAAAGAAATCCCTTTAATTTCACAGTAATCCACAACATTCATGTATCTCCTGCCTCTTTAAATTTAGCTGGCTTTATTAATGCCTACGAATCAATAGAAACGAATAATAAAATGATTTTCACTTTCGATTCATTTGCTGAAAGTAAGTTTATATTGGAGCAGTTGAAGGCATATCCGATTTTGGATATTAATCATCGTGCTTTTTTACCTTCCCCATTTGAGTGTAGTAAAGCTCTTAAATTAGGGCAGCTTGAATACCAAATTTTGTCTGATTATGTGCAGCCGGACCTTAGCTTTCAGGAATCTCTAGAAGAACTTCTTGATGGTATTATAGAAAATGATTATATGAAGAAAGAAGACGAAATTGAACCTCATTTGAAAAATGCTTTTAAAAGGTTGACTTATATTAATCAATTTTTAGGGAAATCTCAAAAAACGCTATCCTATTTTCCGTTTTTAGAAGGTAGTCTGAAAGAGTCTCAAGATGAATGATTTGCAGTTGTTGGACCTTAGTAAATACTTAAAAGAGCTTTCTATTTATACCAAGAACTTAATCGTTTATAAAGCTAAGGAAAGTGGGAAAGATCGCATACATATCAAATCCTTTCAGGCAATTTTAGAAAGAAGGATTGGGGATTATAAAGTTTCTGAGAGTTTTTTTAATGGCAAGCGATCAACTTTAATGCAACTCCTTGATTATTTTATAAGCTGCGGGGAGATTGTCGGTTTAGGTGATGGATATTATGCTGTGTTACCTACTAGAAATGTGTGTCTACCTGGTTCGCAATCAATTCTTGAAGTGGGTCAATTGAAAGTGAACGCTTGTGAACAAGCTAATTTAGGTCTAGCTAAACCAGTTATGCAAACGAAAGATAAAGCAATTCCATTAAAATATTATCGATATGATTTTAGTCTGAAGGATTGGGTGTCTGTATTTCAAAAATCGACAAAGAGAATTGCATTGTTTAACGAGGAATATTACAAGCCAACGAAATCTGGCTTTAGGAAAATTACTCAACCCCAAATTATAGATGAGGGTGATTTGTATTATATTATTTCCAATCCTTTTATGGAAATGAAAGAACACTATATTGCCCGAAAAGTAGCTCAAGATTGGCAAGGTGAACAAATTAATAGAAACCTTTGGAAGTCAGGACTAGCTTTACTAGTAGGTGAAGGATATCGCCCTAGCTATAAAATAAAAAAAATAGAAAATACAGAGGGCTATCAAAGCGTTTTTCTAATAACACTTTCCTATTTTTTACCGAAAACAGAAAGAGAACAGGTTAATTTGTTCTCCCTACCTCAGCAATTAAATTACTGTAAAAAATATTATGTGCAAAAAAAATACTTGAAGGATTTTCTATATGTTTTATCAAGTTTGGAATTTATAGAAAGGAATGATGAGTAATGACTTATTCAATCGACGGAATTTCAGAGAGTTTGACAAACAAGTTAAAAGAATATTTAGAAACGCAATATCCGATTACTAATCCTGAAATACAAAGAAAGAGAAAAGAACTTTTAAATAAGGATAATTTACTTTCTACAAATCCTTTTATTGAGTCTACCCCTGTTTATAAGCCAGGAAAAGTTTATAGCAAGATGAAGATACCAAAGGAAAGTAAAGAGATAATGGAACAGTTATCTTTATTAAATGTCGGCGTATTCCCAGCACCATATGAGCATCAAGAGAAAGCGATGGAATATTTTTTAAGTGATTCAAAAGATATCATAGTGTCGACTGGAACTGGTTCGGGAAAAACGGAGTCTTTTCTGCATCCAATGTTGAACAAGTTATATATGGAGGCTTGCGCGAAGCCAGAGAACTTCAAGAAAAAAAGAGCGGTTAGAGCATTAATTTTATATCCAATGAATGCATTAGTAAATGACCAAATGAGCCGACTAAGATTACTTTATGGAGATGAGCGTGTTAAAAATATTTTTAATGAGAAAGGCGGTAGACCCGTTACTTTTGGGATGTATACATCAAGAACCCCTTATGCTGGACAACAAAGTACTAGTAAAGATAGAACTCATTTGAATCCACTTATTGATTATTATTTGAAAATCGATGAAGAAAACCCGAAGTTAGCAGAAGAAATGAAGGCCAGAGGGCGATGGATTGCGAAAGATTTAAAGCGATTTAAAAACTCTAAAATCAAGAACACGAAAGATACCTATAAAACATCAAAAGATGATGCAGAGTTATTCACCAGACATGAAATGCAACAACATTCACCAGACATACTAGTAACTAACTATTCGATGTTAGAATATATGCTTATGCGCCCGATAGAGAGGAATATTTGGGATGAGACAAGGGAGTGGCTTGCCGAGGATAAAGAGAATGAATTTATTTTAGTGTTAGATGAAGCGCATATGTATCGTGGAACAAGCGGTGCTGAAGTAGCCTTGCTTATCCGTAGATTACAACAGCGTTTAGGAATCCCGAGAGATCGGATGCGGTGTATTTTAACATCTGCAAGCCTTGGAAAAGCAGGCGATGAAAAAAGTGCTACTCAATTTGCTGAAAGGTTAACCGGAAAGTTGGTAAATAGATCATTCAAACTAATTGAAGGAGTCAAAGAGGTTCGTGGTAAAAAGGGGACATTAACTAAGAACGAATTGAATCTATTTTCTCAAATTGAAATTGATGAGTTTCATAATAGAGTAGATGATTATCGTACTTTTTATAAGCATAACAAAGAAGTTTTTGAACAGTTAAATTGGGAAGCCTTACCCAACAATATAAAGGAACTAGAAGAGTATTTATATAGACAATTGGATGAATATCCACCACTTGAAACAATTATTTCACTTGTAAGTGGAAATGCTTGTACACTTGAAAGGATTGCCAAGGCTATTTATCCTGATGAAGAGGGACAAAAATCACTTCTTGCGATTAGTAACTTAATTATTTTAGCTAATGCAGCTAAGGAAAACGGAAGAGTATTATTACCAGCAAGAGTCCATATGTTTTTCAGGGGAATTACGGGAATTTACCTATGCCTGAATCCTAACTGTGTAAGTAATAGTGACGGAACATCGCAATTTGGAAAAGTTTATGATACGCCCAAAGTTCAATGTGAATGCGGTTCAAGAACCTTTGAAGTACTTACGCATTTGCAATGTGGTAGTGCTTTTATTCGTCTTTTCATAAATGGAGAATCACCATATCCAAAATTTACTTGGAATGAAAAAGGCAAAGGCATTGTTGGTGAAGAATTAACGGAAGTTCATTTATATATTGAGAAGCAACCGAATAAATTATCTTTAGAGAAAGAGTACATCAAGCCAATTTGGCTAGATTTAAAAACGGGTTATTTATTTGACGAAAATAAAAAAAATGATTTATTGAAGGTGTTTATTACCAATAAGTCGCAGTCGAATAGAAAAAGAAAATACAACAGGGATGATTTAATAACTTTTGAACATTGTCCAAGTTGCTTGAAAGATTCTAAAGGTAATATTCGGGACTTGAAAACAAAAGGTGAGCCGCCATTTGCTAACTTGGTTAGGGAACAATTTGTTGCGCAACCACCAGTGAAAGGAAAAGAAAGTCAACAAAATAAAGGAAGAAAAGTACTTATATTCTCTGATGGACGTCAAAAAGCAGCACGCCTAGCAAGGGATATTCCAAGAGAAAGTGAGAAAGATGTTTTACGTCAAATGGTGATGAGTTTGGCAAGTGAAATAGAAGAGTTAAGAGTATCAGATTACTATACGTATTTACTATTTATGATGAAAGTAAAAAATGTAAACTTACTGGAAGGAAAAGATAAAGCAGATATTGATCTTGATAAAAGGGATATTTATCAAATATTGAAAGAAGAACTTGACAGTGATTTGAGCAGCTATAATGATGTGGATAAAGAAGAACTGAAAGAGATAATTGATGATTTAAAAGAGTCTGGGGATATGCGGAAGATTGAAAAAGGGTTCGAAACGATTTTGTATCAAACTTTAATTTCTCCAGGATATTCATTGTATGACTTAGCAGTAGGCTATTTAGCGCCGCATAAAAGCAACTTACGTTCTTACTATCGTGCCATAAAAGGTGTAATATCAAGGGAAGAATTTTATAATTTGAGCGTATTATATATTAAATCAATGCAAGATAATCTTGCGCTGAATGGAGATCTGGATTCCCTTCAAAGAACTGACATCATGTCGCAATACCGATTGGATTGGGGAATTGAAAAAGATAAGCATTATCCAATTATGCAAAGGATATTAGATTTCTATGAAGAAAACGACAGAAAGAAAATAAGCAATGCCTTATTTAAGCTTTGCGATACACGAGAGGGACATTATTTTATTAACCCCGCTAAGTTAGTAGTCGTGAATGGAATTGATAAAAGTTGGTATAAATGCAATCAGTGCAGGACTTGGCATCCAGTCATTGTAAAAGAAATTTGTCCGACATGTTTTTCAGAAGATATTGTTCAACATAGTCAAGGCAGTACAGTATTAAATTCAGAGAAAGGATATTGGCGACAACCAGTTCTAGAAGTATTAAAAGGGAATGAAATTTTTAGTTTTAACGTAGAGGAACATTCAGCACAGCTATCTCAAAAGGACGTTAGAGAAGCACTTGCGTCAACGGAAAAGTATGAGTTAGGCTTTCAAGATATTCAAGTCGATGGACAAGATATAGTAGATATTTTAAGTTGTACAACAACCATGGAAGTTGGAATTGATATAGGATCGTTGACAGCAGTAGCAATGAGAAATATTCCACCATTTAGAGAGAATTACCAGCAAAGAGCAGGCCGTGCTGGAAGAAGAAGTACGAATTTATCAACCGTTATTACTTATGCTCAGGATTCTCCACATGATCATTATTATTTTGCGAATGCAGAGAAGATGATTAGCGGAGATGCCAGAGAAATTGATATTTATATTGATAACCAAAAGATATTGAAAAGGCATATTAATGCCTTGCTCATTCAATCTTATTTCCACGAATCTTTACCTTCAGAAGAAAGTAATTTATTTGCTTCGTTAGGGAAAACAAGTGATTTTTTTGAAGGGGATTCTTCATTTAATATTGATGCCTTCGATGAATGGTTGACAAAAAATATAGGGAATCGCTTTAAGGAATATCCTTCTATATTTGAACTAATTCCTGAAGAAGTTCTACAAAAAGAAGATTTGGATAAATGGAAAATAATGAGAAGAACTACAGATTATTTAATTGACAATCTAACATCTAGTTATGACAAAATCAGAGAAGAATTGCAAACGTATTTAAATATGATTGATGAAGAAGAAGCGGGGGATATTCCTTATTATCAAAATCAGGATTTGTTAACATTTTTATTTAATCATGAATTTTTACCTACGTATGCTTTTCCCAGAGACTTATCAAGTTTTTATATCGAAAAAAGAACTTCAAAAAAGCCTATAATTGCTCAACGACCACAATTGGAATTAAATCGAGCGCTAAGTGAATATGCGCCTGGAAAACTAGTCGTTGTTGATAAAGAGACATATCGTGTTGGTGGAATTTATAATCCATATTCTCCAAAAGGAGAGAATTCCGTTAGTGATTTGTTTAATGCTCAAGAGTTCGTATCAATTTGCGGAACTTGTCATTTTACTCAACTGCAAAGTGAAAACGAAATTTGTCCAAACTGTGGGAGTGAATTGCTAAAAAGACAATACATTAGACCTTTTGGTTTCTCGCCAGAAAAAGGGGAAAGTCTTAGAAGGAATGAAGTGAGTCAAGAGTATAGTTACGCAGGTAGTCCACAATTGCCTATTCCTAATAGAGAAGAAGAGTTCAATTGGAGGAACCTGGCAGGTAATGAATTTATTCGATATGATCATGCAGCTGGGCAAGAACTAGTTGTACTAAATCGTGGTTCGCGTAAAGAAGGTGGGTTTCTAATGTGTAATGATTGCGGTTTCATTACAGCAGATAGTGATAAATCATCATCGCATTGGCATAACAAACCATTTTTGACGAATGGAAGTAATAGATGTGATGGTAAATTACAAACTGTCTTTCTTGGTAATAGATTTAAAACAGACCTCTTATTAGTGCGGATGAACTTGACAAGGGAAATGAGTTTCACACCAAGTTCTAGGTGGATTCACGATGCACTAGAGACAATTGGCGAAGCGTTTGTGATTGCTGCCAGCCGAGTACTAGAAATTGATTTGAACGAATTGGGAATAGGTTATCGAATGTTTCGAGATGGCCAAGACGAGTTATATGCTGATTTATATATCTTCGATAAACTATCAGGTGGTGCAGGATATTCATATGTCGCAGGTGAAAAAATTGATGTTATCTTCCGGGAAATGTTCAATGTTCTTTCGGTGTGTCCCGGAGATTGTGACCAATCGTGTTATAAATGTTTAAGATATTATGAAAACCAATTTAAGCATTCAAAATTAGATCGATTTTTAGCGCTAGATTTATTGACATTTTTAATTGAAGGGAAAATAAGAGAATATGAAGAGGATTATCAATTAGATTTATTGAATAATATTCAACGAACAAATGAATTACTAGATTTAGCGAGTGAGATTAAAGAAGAAGCCCTTCAAATTACGGTGCCTAACGGAATGAATATAAAAATAAGAAATAATATACAAGAGATGAAAGAACAGCATACTTTATACTTTTCTCCGTATGAAATAATAAATGATTTACCGAATGTACACGAGAAAATAAAAGATTATACAGAATTGATGGTACCTTATTAAGTATTGAAATGTAGTCTTGGATATTAGTAGTTTTTGTAACGGGAATTTTATTAAAAGCAAGCGTCTAGGATTATTTTGCAGCAAGAAAAAACTTTGAAAATTAGGTGTTACAATATTTCGGCAAGAAGGCAGTTCATCGTCCGCTGTCAAGATGGGAATTGTGTTAAGTACTAACT
>CANSAF010000053.1 GCA_947644645.1 uncultured Sporosarcina sp.
TTTTCCGTCGCCTATAGGAACGCCTCCTCGAACCGTTAGGGGTTATGACAAGTTCCTAGCCAAGTTCGTTCCCCCTTTCATTTACAGGTCGTACAAGTGCAAAGCATGCTCTTGAAAAACTTATGTGATAATTCGTTAGTTTATTGTATTCAGCAATGGTGGAAAAGATGTGTGCGCTTCATTCATATGAGATGTTGTAAGTGACTAACCCGTCGTTTTTCGACAAACATTTCCCGGGAAATATTGGCTCACGTTGAAGAAGGCATTGTATTTGACATGAACTTTAAACTTTTATATAATTATCTTGAATTCAAGATATAGTGAAATGGAGGAATAAATTATGAATCATTTAAAAGGGGTCCATCATGTTACGGCGATTACAAGCAGTGCAGAAGAAAATTATAAATTTTTCACATATACATTAGGGATGCGTCTGGTGAAAAAGACAGTAAATCAAGACGATATTCAAACGTATCATTTATTTTTCGCAGATGACGAAGGAAATGCTGGAACGGATATGACATTTTTTGATTTCCCAGGCATTCCACAAGGTAGACATGGAACAGATGAGATTTATCGAACGGCATTCCGTGTGCCATCTGATGAAGCTTTAAATTATTGGGTGAAACGCTTTGATCGTTTACAAGTGAAACATGAAGGAATTACTGAGCAATTTGGCGTAAAAGTTTTATCATTTGTTGATTTTGACGATCAAAAATACCAATTGATCTCTGATGAAAATAATCAAGGGATAGCTTCAGGAAAACCGTGGCAAAAAGGTCCAGTTCCGTTAGAGTATGCGATTACTGGATTAGGTCCTGTGCATATGCGTGTGACGAAATTTGATTATATGAAAGAAATGTTAGAAAAAGTTTTGTTATTTAAAGAAATTGCAACAGACGGTGATTTCCACTTATTTGAGGTTGGAGAGGGTGGAAATGGTGCACAAGTAATTATCGAATATGCGCCGGATTTACCTGCTGGACGTCAAGGATTTGGAACGGTACACCATGTTGCATTTAGAGTGGAAGATCGTGCTGTATTAGATGAGTGGACGAATCGAATAGAAAGTTTCGGGTTCCAAACGTCCGGATTTGTTGATCGTTTCTTCTTTGGATCACTTTATTCGAGAATGGCACCGGGAATTTTATTTGAGTTTGCAACGGATGGACCTGGATTCATGGGAGATGAGCCGTATGAAACATTAGGCGAGAAATTATCATTGCCACCATTTTTAGAAGCGAAGCGTGAAGAAATTGAAAAACTTGTGCGACCGATTGACACAGTTAGAAGTACGATTGATTTTGTAAAAGAGTGAAGCCAACCCTAAAGCCTTTATCCAGGCTTTAGGGAGCTTCACTTTTTTATTTTGCTTAAATTACATAAAATTTTTCGGAAATAGGTTTAGTTTATCAAATTAACGTGAATACATAGGTATCCCCTCGATAAAATCCTACCAAATTAAAGAAAAAATAATTCTTTTATCTAAATTAAAGTAAGTAAATGATCGTTTTTGCGAAGAACTGATTACGAGAATAGTTTGTAAGCGTTTAAATGACGGGCTTTGTAGACGTTTGTCGAAATGAAGTTGATCCTGTATAAATAACAAAATAAACATCATATTTTTAATATTAATTACGTTAAATTTGTGATAACTATCGTTTTATGGTTGTTTTTATGTGATGAAAATTTGACATTAGTTTGTATAATGGTAATCTTTATAACTATATTGCCGAACTCTTGGAAGAAATAGAATATTAAGGACATGGTGGTGGCGAAGATTGATAGAGTTTAAAAACGTTTATAAACGATATCGGGGGAGTGAAAAAGATGTATTGAAAGGCCTCAATTTAATTTGTAATGAAGGCGAAATTACAGCATTTATTGGGCCGAGTGGTTGTGGAAAAACAACGACGATGAAGTTGATTAATCGATTGATCAATCCGACTGATGGACAAATTTTAGTAGATGGTAAAGATAATGCGACGATCAATCCTGTAGATTTAAGAAGAGAAATTGGATACGTCATTCAACATGTTGGTCTGTTTCCACATATGACAATTGCTAAAAATGTTGCGGTTGTGCCTCGCTTATTAAAATGGGATGAGTCAAAAATAAATCCACGCGTAGATGAATTATTAAATATGGTTGGTTTGCCACCTGAAGAATATCGAGATCGATATCCTGCGGAGTTAAGTGGTGGTCAACAACAGCGTGTTGGCGTTATTCGTGCGCTTGCTGCAGAGCCGAAAATCATTTTAATGGATGAACCATTTAGTGCGCTCGACCCAATTAGCCGAGAACAATTACAAGAAGATCTTGTGCAATTGCAAAAAGATATTAAGAAAACAATCATTTTTGTTACACATGATATGGACGAGGCTTTAAAAATTTCTGACAAAATTGTCTTGATGAAAGACGGCGAAATTGTTCAAGCTGCAAGTCCTGAAGAGATTTTAAGAAGGCCTGCAAATGATTTTGTGAAAAGTTTTATTGGTGAAAAGAGATTACAACAAGTGAGAGATATTCCAACAGTTGCAGATGTTATGGCGAAGAAGCCTGCTACCATTTATCCGCATAGAGGGTTAGCTGTAGCAATGAAAATGATGGAGCAGAGGCAAGTAGATTCACTGGTTGTTGTCGATGAAGAAAATCATGTCCAAGGGTATGTCACGATTTATGATGTGACAAGGTCCTTTGATAATGAGGATGAACATGTACAAGATATATTGCAACCGTTTTCTCAAACAGTATCTCCTACTGCAGATATAACGGAAGCAATTCGAATGTTAGATGAAGGTACCCTTTCTTACATTCCAGTCGTTTGTGATGACGGGAAACTACTCGGTTTATTAACAAGAGGTAGTGTTGTAGGGCATGTGCGGAATGTATATGCACAGGAAGGGTTGGCGGAGCAAAGTGTATGAGTTTAAAGATTACTTCACAATCTTCTTAGATCGTTACCCGGATATTTTATCTTCTGTAGCAAGACACTTACAAATATCAGGCATAGCAATTATTCTTGGGTGCATTGTTTCAATTCCACTTGGCATTTATTTGGCAAAAACGTCTATTAAATGGGTTCAATCTTTGGCGTTTACGATTACAAATATATTCCAAACGATTCCAAGTCTCGCTATGTTAGCCATATTTATTCCACTTATGGGCATAGGAATGAAACCCGCGATTGTTGCGCTGTTTTTATATTCTTTAATGCCAATTTTAAGAAATACTTTTGCCGCGTTTGAATCGATAGATCCTGGAGTAGTGGAATCTGCAAAAGGAATGGGGTTTAATACATTTCAACGATTAGTATCTGTCGAAATCCCACTAGCAATGCCATACATTATGTCAGGGGTTCGCTTAACGATGGTGTACATCATTAACTGGGCAACATTGGCGGCAGTAATTGGCGCAGGTGGTTTAGGAGAACTAATTATCGGTGGAATGGGTGTTAATAATAAACCGCTTATTTTTGCTGCGGCAGTCATGGCCATGGCATTAGCCTTTTTAGCCGATTTTTTATTTTCACAGTTTGAAAAGTTATTTAGTCAAAAAAGTAAGACGCAAATGAACATGGAGGAGAAATAATGAGAAAACTAACGATCTTATCAGTGTTAATGTTATTAATTTTAGCACCATTAGCGGCTTGTTCTTCAAAAGGAGATAAAGTTACGATTGGTGCATTGACGTACACAGAAAATAAGATTTTAGCAAACATGATGAAAGAATTAATTGAGCAAGAAACAGATTTAAAGGTTGAAGTTAAAGGAGATATCGCAACAAGTCCAATTATTTTGGAAGGTATGCAAAAAGGGGATATTGATATGGCGATTCAATATTCAGGAACGTCTATTTCTTCTTTTACAGATATTGAAAACCCACAAGATTCAGATGCAACATTAGCACAAGCGAAGGAATTCTTCGCTGGAGATGACTTTAACTTCGCGGTACTGGATAAATTAGGATTTGCGAATACATATGCTTTCACAGTGTCGGAAGCATTGGCACAAGAACATGGCTATGAAAAAGTCTCAGATTTAAAAGAAGACGCAGGAAATTATAAAGCAGGTTTTGATACAGCATGGTTAGAGCGTGAAAACGATGGTTACCCGGCATTTAAAAAAGTGTATGATATTGAATTTGGCGACACAAATCCAATGGAAATTGGGCTCGTTTATGACGCGGTGAAAAATGGCGAGATGGACGTTGTACTTGCTTATTCAACGGACCCAAGAATTGTTTCATATAATCTTCAATTATTAGAAGATGATCAAAACTTCTTCCCGCCATATGATGCAGTACCGTTCATTCGTCAAGAGATTTTAGACGAATATCCAGAGATTGAAGAAATTATTCAACCACTACTAGGTGCTTTTGATGAAGAGAAAATTGCAGGTTTAAGTGGAAAAGTCGATAATGACGGTGAAGAAATTGAAGACGTTGCAAAACAATACTTGAAAGATGAAGGTCTTTTGAAGTGAAGTAGGTGATGACGAATGGAAAGTCTTCTAAGCTTTTTTAATTACTTTACAGATTCTTTTGGAAAACTTTTAGGAATGACTTATGAGCATATTGGAATGGTATTTCTAGGCGTTGGTTTGGCGTTAGTAATTGGTGTGCCGCTCGGCGTATTATGTACAAGAAATAAAACATTTGAAAATATCATTATTACGATTGCAAACTTAATTCAAGTTATTCCGAGTTTAGCTTTGCTTGCAATGCTGATGTTAATCTTCGGTCTTGGTTTTAAAACGGTAGTGATTGGTTTGTTTTTATATTCACTATTGCCGATCATTCGAAATACAGCCGTTGGGTTAAAACAAGTAGAAGAAGAACAGCTTGAAGCTGGTCGAGGAGTGGGCATGACGCCATTCCAATTATTGATGAAAGTAAGATTTCCTTTGTCGCTACCATTTATTCTCGCGGGTGTTCGAATTGCGCTAGTCATTGGAATTAGTGTTGCAACGCTCGCACCTTTTATCGGTGGTGAAGGGTTGGGACGAGAAATCGTTTCAGGTATTAACGTTCGAAACTCTAATAAAATATTTAGTGGTGCGTTAGTTGCCGCAGTACTTGCGATTACATTAGATTATTTATTAGGACGTTTACAGAAAAAATTAGAAGTGTAAAGTGGATCCCAAAGCCAAATTATAGGCTTTGGGATTTTTGTATTTAGGAGAATGAGCATATTTATTGAAAGTCAAAGTTAGTCAGTGTAGAATAAAAACATAAGTCAAAGATGGTCAAATGCCATCTGATGATTTTATAAATAATGAGCATCTTTATTGAAGGTCAAAATAAGTCAGTGTATAATAAAGTTATAAGTCAAAGTTAGTCAAAGTCAGATTAATTATAAATTTAGGAGGAATGCAATATGACTTGTCAACATTGTGGTAAAAACAAAGCAACGGTAAATTTAAGCTTACGTCTTAATAATCAAAGTGCACGTGTGCATATTTGTCATGTATGCTTCCAAGAATTTCAAAATAAAACGAGCAATGCACAATTTGGTTCATTTAATCAAGATCAACACCATTTCTTCCAAGCAAATGGCGCTGGAAAGAAAGGTGCTGGAACAATCCAAGTAGAAGAACATGAACAGCAAGGTTTACTTGAAGAACTTGGGAAAAACTTATCAAATGATGCAAGAGAAGGTTTAATTGACCCAATCATTGGTAGAGATCAAGAAGTAAAACGTGTTATTGAAACATTAAATAGAAGAAATAAAAATAATCCGGTATTAATTGGTGAGCCGGGTGTTGGTAAAACGGCGATTGCAGAAGGATTAGCACTTAAAATTCATGAAGGCGATGTGCCTGCAAAGCTTTTAAATAAAGAAGTGTATGTGCTAGATGTTGCTTCACTTGTATCTAACACAGGAATTCGTGGGCAATTTGAAGAACGTATGAAAGAATTAATCGCAGAATTAGAGGCACGTCCAAGTGTGATTTTATTTATCGACGAAATTCATCTTTTAGTCGGCGCAGGGACGGCAGAAGGTTCTCAAATGGATGCAGGAAACATCTTGAAACCAGCGTTAGCAAGAGGGAGTATGCAATTAATTGGCGCGACGACATTAAAAGAATATCGTCAAATTGAAAAAGATGCGGCACTTGAACGTCGTTTCCAACCAATTATTGTAAAAGAACCTTCAACAGAAGATGCTATTAAAATTTTAGCTGGTATTAAAGATCGTTATGAAACATTCCATGAAGTCACTTATTCTGATGAGGTCATTCAATCATTTGTGACACTATCTGAACGATATATTCAAGACCGTTTCCTACCGGATAAAGCGATTGACTTAATGGATGAAGTAGGTGCGCGTTTAAACTTAACGCATGCAGCACCTGATGCAAACGCGATTGAAACACGTTTACAAGAAATCATTGAAGAAAAAGAGCTTGCAGCTGAAAATGAAGATTATGAAACAGCGGCATACAAACGAACAGAAGAAATTCAGTTGAAGAAAAAATTAGATCAGGCATATGAAGGAAAAAATGGTACGCCGATTGAAGTGGCAGTGGAAGATGTCCAGTTAATTGTGGAAGAAAAAACAGGGATTCCTGTTACGAAACTACAAGCTGCTGAACAAGCAAAAATGAAAGATATGGCGCAAAACTTACGAAGCAAAGTCATTGGTCAAGAGGACGCTGTCGATAAAGTAGCAAAAGCCATTCGCCGTAGCCGTGCAGGCTTAAAATCAAAAACACGTCCAATCGGTTCATTTTTATTCGTCGGACCAACAGGTGTCGGAAAAACAGAGATTACGAAAGTACTCGCAGAAGAATTATTTGGTTCACGCGATACGCTTATTCGTCTTGATATGAGTGAGTATATGGAGAAGCACGCCGTGTCGAAAATTATCGGTTCACCTCCAGGATATGTTGGTCATGAAGAAGCTGGACAATTAACAGAACAAGTTCGCCGGAAGCCGTATTCAATTATTTTATTAGATGAAATTGAAAAAGCGCATCCCGATGTTCAAAATATGTTCCTGCAAATTATGGAAGACGGTCGTTTAACGGATTCACATGGTCGTACAGTAAGCTTTAAAGATACGGTCATCATCATGACAAGTAATGCAGGAACTGGCGTGAAAGAAGTAAATGTCGGGTTCAATCGTGCTGAACACGATGCTGTATCTACATTAGACGCGCTTGGTGATTACTTCAAACCAGAGTTTTTAAACCGTTTCGATGCAATTGTTCAATTCAATCACTTAACGGAGGATAACTTACTTGAAATCGTGGACCTGATGTTAGCTGATTTAGAAGCGACAATTGAGGAAAATGATATTGCCATTACAATTTCAGATGAAGCGAAGAAAGCACTTGTCGCACTTGGCTATGATAAGCGTTTCGGTGCAAGACCACTCAGAAGAGTGATTCAAGACAAAATTGAAGACCCATTAACGGATTTAATTTTGGAAGAAGATTCAGTTGGAAAAGTGCATGTCGATGTTGTTGAAGATGAAATTGTTGTAACAAAATAAAAAGCTGCCCCCAAAAGTGAAAAACTTACTTTTGGGGGTGTTTTTGTGTTATAGGTGTTTTTCATGTTTATGATTTATTTTTTCGGGTATATAAATAGTCGTACGAAAAAACATATTTGGAGGATAAACATGAAAACCCTAGTAGAGCAAGACCTCTCGACAGGATGTTGGAGCGAATACGACACATTGAAGAAAGTGATTGTATGCGAGCCGAAGTATATGGAAATACAAGAAGTCATTAATGATGTTCAAAAGACGTACAAAGAGGAAAATATTAATCAAAAAGTTGCTGAAAAACAGCATAAATTATTCACGGAAAAACTCGAAGAGAACGGTGTAGATGTCGTTCGTTTACCTGCCTCAGAAGAGTATCCAGAGCAAGTTTTCACGCGTGATATTGGATTCACGCTGGGCGAAGAAGTATTTGTTGCTGAAATGGCTAATGAAATTCGTGAAGGTGAAGAGGAAGCGCTAGAAAAATGGCTTACTTCTTCCAACGCAGACTTTCAAAAACTAAAAGCGAATAAAATAGAAGGCGGCGACGTCATCATTGATCGTGATACAGTTTTTGTCGGTGTGAGTGCCAGAACGAGTATGAAAGCAATTCAAAAGCTCGATGAAAAACGTCCATATGAAGAAGTTATTCCTGTAAAATTTGATGAAAAGTATCTACATTTAGATTGTGTATTTAATATTTTATCGCCGGAAGTTGGACTTATCTATTCGCCGGCGCTTGACCCGAAAACAGTTGAAAAGTTAGCGGAAAGATATAAACTCATTCCGGTGTCTAAAGAAGAACAATTCACTATGGGCACGAATGTGTTGTCCATTGGTGATAAAAAAGTTTTCAGTCTTCCGCAAAATAAACATGTAAATCAAAAAATGCGTGCGCATGGGTTTGATGTCATTGAAGTGGATTTTTCGGAAATTATTAAATCAGGTGGTTCTTTTAGATGTTGTTCAATGCCGGTTGAAAGAGCAAAATGAAAAAAGAGACTATCCAATTTTCTATTGGATAGTCTCTTTTTCCCTTAAGAATGCTTTTGTAATAAAGAAAGTGCACCACGTAATCTTTTTTGAACGACTTTAGGCGCCGTTTTATTTTGCTGCAATCTCACGAAAACATTATTTGCAATCAATGAAAAAACGATAAATGCTGTTCCGATATAATCATAAGCTGTTAACGAACTACCCATGAAAAACGAAATGACAAGCGTTGTGACAGGAACAAAGTTAATGAATAATAAAGCGTTCAATGGTGATAAAATACTCACACCAACATTCCAACCAAGTAATGCAATAAAACCAGGGAATATAATCATAAACGCTAAATGTGGACTAACTGTAATCACCGTTTCAACGGTTGGAACAGTGACATATCCCGAAAATGTAATCGCAATGGTAATCAGCGTTGCGGTACTTGTCCCGAGTAAACAACTTAATGTTGAAAAACGTAATGCCGACCAGCCTTCAGCACCAAACTTACTGCCGCCCATTGTGTAAACAACCCAGCCAATAACGGCAATGAAAATTAGAATAGAAGGAACGATATCATTTGCCGCAGTTAAAAATGTCCCTAATTCGCCTTTCGAAATCACAAGTAAAGCGCCAATAAATGCTGTAAAGACAAAGAATAATGTTGTCCCATGTGGACGATTTCTACTGAGTAACCAAACAATCACAATTGAAATCATTGGCATTAGAGCTTCCATAACTGAAGCAACCATTACCCCAGGTTCTCCGAGTAAATCTTCTCCCCAGAAAATTAATAAATTATATACTGTAAAAGCCATCGTCCCGAAAAACCATAAAGACCAACCTTTACCGTCAAGACGAAAAGCTTGTTTGCCTTCTTTCCAAAAGAGCAGGACAACTAAAATAACTGTTACTGAAATATACCTAAAAATTGTAAAATAGAACGGGTCAATATGTTGGAAAGCATGACTTGCTACAGGAAACATGGCTCCCCAAGATACACTTGCAATAAAACATAAAAATGCACCGAATAAAATTTTATTTTTCAATTCAAATCAGATCTCCTTCAACTGTTTCTGTTGATACTATTCAACTACAAATCTGACATCATGTAAAATGAATAATAATGATATATGATATCATTATTAGAGATATCTAAAAAAAGGGAGAAATAAAGATGGAATTTAAGGACTTAGAG
The DNA here is from genome assembly GCA_947644645.1 of uncultured Sporosarcina sp. Classification (GTDB taxonomy): domain Bacteria; phylum Bacillota; class Bacilli; order Bacillales_A; family Planococcaceae; genus Sporosarcina. The sequence continues at coordinate 9,672 of CANSAF010000053.1, forward strand.
ATTTTTCAAGTTGTCGCGAAAACAGGGACGATTACCGCTGCAGCTGAGGAGTTACAATATGTTCAATCAAATATTACTGCCAGAATTCAAAAGCTTGAAAAGGAGTTAAACACGTATTTATTTAACCGACATCCACGTGGCATGAAATTAACGCCAGAAGGTAAAAAGCTTTTAATCTATAGTGAGAAAATATTATCACTGACCAATGAAATGAAAAAAGTTATTCAAAGTAAAAATGAGCCTGCGGGGAAATTAGAAATTGGTACGGTAGAAACAGTGATTCAACTGCCTTATATTCTTTCTACTTATAATAAAAAATACGAAGAAGTCGATTTATCATTAATTTCTGGTGTGACGAACCAACTTCAAGAAGATGTATTAAATCATAAATTAGACGGTGCGTTTGTAACGGAAACGGAGTTACATCCTGATCTCGTTGCCCATGAAGTATTTAATGAAGAGCTCGTGTTAATTTCCGATACGGCAACGACCTCACTAGAAGAACTAAAAACCAAGCCATTTTTATGCTTTAGCAAAGGATGCGGCTACCGCGCAAGACTGGAGAAATGGTATAAAGATGAAAATGTCGATTTACAAAAAACGATGGAGTTTGGAACATTGGAAACAATTTTAAGTAGCGTCATGGTAGGCCTAGGTGTCACCTTCGTCCCAAAATCAACCGTCTCTCGATTGATTAATAAAGGACTCATTCATTATTATAAATTGCCTTCGGAATACAGCGAAATTAATACGATTTTCATACGCCGTTCGGATGCTTATATGACATCGACAATTGAGAAATTTATCGAGACGATTGAGGATTATCGGGGGAGATAGAAAGCCGCTTTGAACAAGTCAGGGTGTGGGATTGTTTAAAGTGCTTCGCGGTGTGAGTTCATCGCAATGTGATACAAGTTTACAGCTCGACCGCATGAGTTTACATTATCCACATTTGCACAAATGCAACGCATACAAAAAAAGAAGAAAATGGCACCCGGTGACAGCTCACTGACACCATTCGCGTCCTTCCGCGAATTGAGGCAGTGACTGTCATCATGGGATCGAGAAAACAGAATCGGCAGGTGAATTGCGATCCTGCTATACTAAAGGAAAGTAAATATATTGGAGGATTCACTTTTGAGAGAAGCTATTGATGAAAGATTGTGTACACAATGTAATAAGCCAATGGTCGAAGGTTTTTATTTTGAATCGAATGGGAACCAATATTGTGATGAAAAGTGTCTAAGTAAGTTCATTTCGTGGGAAGAGTATTTGGATATTTATGACGATGGAAATGGAGACGCTTACTGGACGACTTGGGAAGACTAACGGAATATTTTTAAAAGAAAAGGTGAGTATCATTAAAAAAACAGTACATGTTGTTGCAGCAATTATTGAAAATGAACAGAAAGAAATTTTTTGTGCTTTAAGAAGTCCGGAAATGACATTGCCGAATTACTGGGAATTTCCTGGCGGGAAAATTGAAAAGGGCGAAACGAAACAGGAAGCTTTAAGAAGAGAAATATTGGAAGAATTAGATTGTGTGATAGAAGTTTATGAACATGTTGAAGATACAACTTATGAATACGAGAAAATTATTGTAAGACTAGAAACATTCATGGCAAAAATTATATCAGGTACACCCAATTTAAAAGAACATGCGGACATGAAGTGGATTTCTAGACATGAGCTTAAATCGTTAAATTGGGCACCAGCGGATATTCCTGCGATTGATAGACTTGTAGGTGAAACAAAATAAAATTTTAAACATGGGGTGATTGCATGAATAACTTTCTGAGAAACTTGGAATCTTCATTGCATAAGGGGTTTATAAATAAGGAATATGCGGATGTAGGGACGTTTAAACCTGAACTACTCATCAACAATACAAGAAAAGATGAGAATGTTTTAAATTCGATAATTGAGGAGCTTGAAAGTTGTACAGATTTTATTTTTTCCGTTGCATTTATTACAGAAAGTGGTCTTGCAACAATGAAAGCCCTTCTGTTGGACCTAAAGAAAAAAGGTGTACAAGGTAGAATTTTAACTTCCACATATTTGTTTTTCAACCAGCCTAAGGTATTTAGGGAACTATTGAAGCTAGGAAATGTAGAGGTTCGTTTAACAAATCTTAAAGGTTTTCATTCAAAGGGCTATATTTTTAAACAAAAAACTCATTACTCTTTAATCGTCGGCAGTTCAAATTTAACTGCTCAAGCACTAAAAGAAAATTATGAATGGAATGTTAAATTAACATCACATGAGAACGGTGAAATCGTCAATCACTTTAAAAATCAATTTGAAGATGTGTGGACGCAATCTGAACCGCTAACCAAAGCTTGGATTGATGAATATGAGAAGGCTTATAAAAAACATAATGAACAAAATCAATTAAAGGTAGTTGCTGAATTACCGTCGTCTTATCAAACAAATGCAATTGAAAATGCCCTGGAAATTCAACCAAATAAAATGCAGCAAGTAGCACTTTCTCAAATTCAGGCATTACGCGATGAAGGCAAAGATAAAGGACTCATCATTTCAGCTACGGGTACAGGGAAAACTTACTTATCGGCTTTTGATGTAAGAAGTTTTCAACCAAAACGAATGTTGTTCATTGTACACCGAGAACAAATCCTTAATCAAGCAAAATCAGACTTTCAAAGGGTTTTGGGAGGTATTGAAAGCGAATTTGGATTGTATGTCGGGGAGCACCGCCAAAAAGATAAGAAATACGTTTTTGCGAGTATTCAAACCTTATCAAGAGACATTCACTTGAATCAATTTGATCCGAGCGAATTTGATTATATTCTAATAGACGAGGTTCATAAAGCGGGAGCGCCTTCCTATTTAAAAGTCTTAAATTACTTTAAGCCAAAGTTTTTAATGGGCATGACCGCAACACCTGAAAGAACCGATGACTTTAATATTTATGAGTTATTTGACTATAACATTGCTTATGAAATTAGGTTACAAGAAGCATTAGAAGAAGATATGCTTTGTCCATTTCATTATTTTGGGGTGATGGACTTTGAAATGAGCGGTGAAGTGATTGATGATACCACGATTTTAAATAAATTAGTCACTGATGAAAGAATAGACCATATCTTGGATAAGGTTAATTATTATGGTTATTCTGGTGAAAGCTTAAAAGGATTGATGTTTTGTAGTCGTAAAGAAGAGGCGAAAAACTTGTCTATTGCGTTGAATGAAAGAGGATTACGCACTGTAGCTTTAACCGGGGATGATTCATCTGAAGAGCGTGAACGACAAATTAATCGATTAGAAAATGGCTTATTGGATTACATATTAACCGTCGACATTTTTAACGAAGGTATCGATATTCCCTCCATTAATCAAGTTGTAATGTTAAGACAGACTGAGTCTAGTATCATTTTCATTCAGCAGCTTGGAAGAGGATTAAGAAAGCATGATACTAAAGATTTTGTAACGGTCATAGATTTCATCGGTAATTATAGAAACAATTATTTAATTCCAATCGCCTTATCTGGTGACCATTCTCAAAATAAAGATAATATACGCAGGAAAATGAAAGATACAAGCTACATCAAAGGCGTTTCGACAATAAATTTTGAAGAGGTTGCGAAAAAGAAAATATTTGAATCGATTAGTAGCAGTAATTTAACTTCATTAACTATTTTACGTGAAGCTTATACAAATTTGAAAAATAAAATTGGGCGTATACCACTTTTGTATGATTTCATATCGAATCATTCTTTAGATCCTGAAGTGATCGCTGAGAAACAAGTGAATCATTATCAGTTTTTATTGAAGATGAAAGAAACAATCCCTTCGTTATCTGTATATGAAGACCAAGTTATTACCATGCTTTCTGCTGAGGTTTTAAATGGTAAAAGAAAGCATGAATTAGTGTTGTTGAGAATGTTGTTAGAAAGTGAAGTAGTAGCTTCTGATCGTTATTTAAATGAATTGGAGAAAAATGGTTGTGTAACGGATGAAGCAACGATTTTATCTGTACAAAGAATTTTTGATTTAACCTTTTTCACGAAAAATAATCAAAAAAAGTACGGTGAACAGTCCATTATTCTCAAACAAGGCAATACTTATGTATTTAATAAAGATATTCAAGATAGTCTGAAGAAAAATGACTTTTTTAAGAAGTTGATTGATGATGTTGTAGAGTCTGCTTGGATAAAATCAGAGAAGTATAGTAGTAATGAAAAGCTAACATTGTATAGAAAGTATTCCAGGAAAGATGCTTGTAAATTATTGAACTGGGAAAATGATGAAAGCTCAACAGTATACGGTTATAAAGCAAAACATGGAAGCTGTCCGATATTTGTTACGTATCACAAGGACGACGAGGTTGAGGCTAGCGTAGCTTATGGTGATGAGTTTTTAAGTTCTTCACTTTTTAAATGGTATACAAGGAGTAACAGAACGCTAAAGTCACCGGAAGTCCAAAAAGTAATTCATTCTGATGAAGAAAATATTGATATTCATATCTTTGTGAAAAAAGATGATGGAGAGGGAACAGACTTTTATTACTTAGGTAAAGGATTTCCAGATAAAGATACTGTTGCAGAAGATCGAATGACTGATAAGAACGGAAAGGTTCTTCCTGTCGTTCATTTAAATATGTTAATGGAACATGCTGTTGAAAATAAACTATATAATTATTTAATTGATGCCTAAATGTTTTAGGAGAAGGTGGTAATGATGGGAAGCATGTCTATGTATTCTGTATTAGAGAGGGTAGCTAAGACTTTTGAGCAGGATATATTGAAAAGCCTTAGTGGAATTATAGGGGCTACCATAGGAGAAATAACAGACGACGATCTTGAAGTTTCTCACTGGATATGTGCAGACATTCCGTTAACTAATTCGCCAGATTGGAATGATATAAGTGTTCATTTCAGATGGTCGACAGAAGAGGAGTTTCATTTAGGAAATGAATTAGAAAGTAATATTGTTGAGGATTTCAACATAGATTTTTCGGGTCGTCAAATCATCTCTATCGAATTAGATAATGTAGATCGAGACGATGAGGTTTATTTGTTCGCTCATACGAATAATGGGCATGTCCTTGAAATTCCACTTGGATTTAACCCTATCACAAATGAGTTTACCGGTTACTTAAGGAATATTTTATCCGAGGAGCAGCGAAAACTCTTTTTAATTGAAAACATATAAATTAAAGTACATGAGCTATTAAAATTTAAAATAAAGATAGTGTGTTGATGATATGCATGCTATCTTTTATTTTAGAAATCTAGAAAAAAATATAGACTTTGTAGAATGGAAGTGATTCCGACCATTGACAACCCACCCCCAATCCCCTAAAATTATTCGAATACTCACAAAACAAAAATGAATAAAAGAAGGGGTAATATGTACAAAGATTTGTTTATATCATTTAGCCGATCTGGATTATTAGGATATGGCGGTGGATTGTCGGCGATACCACTTATGCAAAGAGAAGTGGTTGACCGTTATGAATGGATGAATGACGAAGAATTTGCAGATGTTTTGGCGCTTGCGAATGCATTGCCTGGTCCGATTAATACAAAGATGGCTGCCTATATCGGTTGGAAAGTCAAAGGGTTTTGGGGAATGTTGTCGAGTTTACTTGGCTCTTTTTTACCGACAGCCATTTTAATGCTGATTTTCATGACGGTTTTAAACGCATTTAAAGATAGCCCGTGGGTGCAGGGGATGGCGAAAGGGGTCATTCCGATAGCGGGCGTGATGATTGGGATTATGGCTTATGATTTTGCAAAGAAGTCGCGAATCGGTCTTGGGTGGACAACGACGATTACTTTAATTGTGCTAAGTATCGTCTTGATCAAGTTCTTAAACATACATCCGGCAATAATCATTATCACTTTAATCTTATCTGCATTTATTCCTCGTGAAAAGAAAGGGGATGACTCTGCATGATTTATTGGCAAATATTTATCGCGAATTTTATTCCGAATATTTTAGGATACGGGGGAGGCCCTGCAACAATTCCTTTACTTGAGCACGAAGTTGTTGATCGTTATGGTTGGTTTACAACGAGGGAGTTTAGTGAAATTGTTGCACTTGGCAATGGTTTACCGGGACCGATTGCCACGAAAATGGCTGCATATATTGGGTTTGAACAAGGCGGCATATTAGGAGCAATCATTGCAGTTTTTGCAACTATCGCACCTTCTATTTTTCTACTTTTGGTGTTGTTAGGGATTTTAATGAAATACAAAGATTCTCCACAAGTACAAAGGTTAACAAAAATTGTAAGACCAACAATTGCCGTTTTACTTGGCTTAATGACCTATCAATTTTTCTTCGATTCCTATATCGATATGGGCATCATACATACAGTGATTTTAATTGTCGGTGGATATATTTTATTGGAAGTAAGGAAAGTCGGGCCGACAATTGTCGTTGCGCTTGGATTAATTTACGGTGCAATTTTTCTTGGAGGGGCATAAAAAAATACTGTCCAGCTGTTAAGGTTCTGGACAGTGCTCTTTCGTTTATTTGAAAAATGGTAGTTTTTTCAGTGCAACACATGCTGGTATCGCAACGAGTACACCGATAATCGTTTGAACAAGATCTCCTGGAATCGATGCTGCCGGGATAATCCAACTTTTAAAAATAATCGCTTCTCCGATATAATAACCAGCAAGCATCGGTGGTGTAGAAACGATAATTGCAATTAAATTAAACGCGAAATTATTGCCGTTTCGACCTTTCGACCAAGCAATTTTACCGATAAGATAACCTTGAAGTCCACGCGTTAGAAACGTGATGGGTGCCCATAATGTCCAACCTGCCACAAGGTCAAATAATCCCATACCAACTGCTCCGGCAATTGCTCCTTTTTTCGGTCCGAATAAAATCGATGCGATAAAAAGCATTGCCGTTCCTAAATGAATGAGTCCACCATTTGCAGAAATCGGTAATTTAATATTTAAAAGCATTGTAGAAACAAATACAAGTGCAATGAGCATGGACGTTAAAATGAGATTATACGTCTTTGAACTTGTATGGGTAGCTGTTTTTTGCATGATGAATGATCCCCTTTTTTACTTCTCTTATATGAAAAGGTTTTATTATCAGATAACTTTAAAGGTAAACTGGACTCTTTAAAAGTATCAAATACGAATAAAAATTAGGGGTCAGTTTAAGTTAATCAAGACAATCAAAAAGACGAGGCTGTCCTAAAGTACATGACTTTAGGACAGCCTCGTCTTCTTTATTTAATTATTCACAGAGAACTTACCGTCAACTTCAATTGTTTCATAAATATTAATAAAAGCATTGGGGTCGTGTTTTCGAACGATTTTTTTCACATGCATAGTTTCATAACGCGTTAATACCATCATCAAAATGTATTTTTCTTCCATAGTGTAGCCGCCGTAACCTTTTGTAATCGTAATTCCGCGATAAATGGAACCCAATAATTCTTCTCGAATGGCTTGGCCTTCTGTCGTGACAATTTGCATCGTTAATTTCACATGGTCGGTAAATACTGTATCAATCATTTTACCTGTAATGTAAATAGACAACATTGTATATAGAGCGATTTCCCAGTCAAAAACAAAGCCGGAAATTAAAACGATAATTCCGTTCATACCAGTTAATAATAAACCGATACTGAATGAGCTCACGCGAGAAATCATAATCGCGATAATGTCTAATCCGCCAGAAGTTCCCGCAAATTTTAAGATTAAACCAACACCTAAACCGCCAATCCCACCGCCGAAAACTGTCGATAATAACATATTATCTGTAATCGCTATAACAGGTAACAGGAATAAGAATAATGACAATGAAAACACACAAACGAGTGTATTCACGACAATTGCACGACCTAATTTAAAATAACCTAAGATCAGTAAAGGAACGTTTAAAAGAAAATTATAAATTCCTGTGTCAAAAGGCGTTAAAATTCCTAATAAAATTGCAATCCCACTAATCCCACTACTTAAAATTTCATGTGGTACAAGAAAAAAGTTAAAAGCAAATGCAACAATGAGTGAACCAAGAACGACAACTAAATTTTTCATGAAAGAATCTCCTTTTCAAAAATGGAAGGTAGTTAAGTGATATCAAGTGAAACTTCAATCAGCAAAGGCTCCTCATCCTTACTGATACGAAAGTACATAGGCGTACTGCCCGTTCATGTGGGGTAAAGTTAGTGAAGCACTTTTCTGAAAATAAAAAACCCGCCCAATCTTGGGGCCGAGTTTATACCCGTGTATACTAACGAAAACATCGCTATCAAATCGATGTTCAGTTGACGTTACAATCCACTATCTTGCGTCCACTTTTATAACGGCAAAGCACCGACTCGACCGATTTGATGATCGGTAGAATAGATTAAGGGAAGTTAGACTCTCCCCATTAAAAATTTTTATATTAGTAGCTAATTTAGCAAAAAAAAAAGAGGATGTCAATATGTATCTAACATGCGTCATAGAGGGGTTTTAAAGTGTTTTTAATGGGATTATTCTGAATAGGAAAACAGTTATTTAAAAACTATTTATAAAATGAAGTGAACCGCTACTCACTTCAAAATTTCTGTGTGAGTAACGGTTCAATTTGCTCGTATGGTAAAGGTTTGGAATACAGATATCCTTGAACATTATCGCAAGCCAATGAATTTAAAAAGCTTGCCTGTTCTTTAGTTTCTACACCTTCCGCAACAACTTTTAAGTTTAAATTTGTTGCTAGTCCGATAATTGTTTTGACAATTGCACGGTTGCTATTACTTAATTCTCGAACGAAAGCTTGGTCAATTTTTAAGTGTGTTAAAGGAAAATCATTTAAATAACTTAATGAAGAATAGCCTGTTCCAAAATCATCTACACTTACATTGACCCCGAGTTCACGAAGTCTTTCGAGTGTTATTTTACAATGGTGTACGTCAGTCATAATGTTTTCCGTAATTTCTAAATTTAAATAACGCGCTTCCAAACCACTATTTGTTAATGTATCTTTTACTTGTTCAATAAAAGAAGGTTGTCTAAATTCTCGTGGCGACACATTAATGCTTACTGGCATTGGTGGAATTCCTTTTTCCTGCCATTTCTTTGCTTGAAAGCAAGCCGTTTCCAAAACCCATTTGCCGATAGATACAATGAATCCAGTCTCTTCAGCGAGTGGAATGAACTGGGCAGGCGAAATCATGCCATATTCAGGGTGCTGCCAACGAACGAGCGCTTCAACGCCTGATATTTCACCTGACTTTAAGTCGATTTGCGGTTGATAATGAAGCAATAATTGGTTGTTTTGAATTGCCCATCGTAAATCACTTCTTAAAATCGATTTTTCCGTAATTTCTTGATGAAGTGCTTCAGTAAAAAAGTAATAGTTATTAATATCAATATCTTTTGAGCGATACATCGCGATATTAGCATTTCGAATTAAATCCTTGCTTGTTGTACCATCTGCCGGATACAAGCTAATCCCAATGCTTGTATTAATAAAAATATCGATATCATTAAAGATTAATGTCTGGCTTAATTGGTCAATGAGACGATCTGCAATTTCACCTGCTTTTCGCTTAGTCGTATTCGGCAGTAAAATGACAAACTCATCTCCTCCTTGACGGCCAACAATATCCGTTTTCCGGACTAAACCTTGAATAATATGCGCTACATGTCTTAAAATTTGATCTCCCGCGTCATGCCCCATCGAATCATTAATATACTTAAAGCGGTCAAGGTCAATAAACATCACTGCAAATTGTTCTTTTTTCTGATTTGCATCGAGAATCGCTTTTTCTAATTTTTTTTCGAATAATCGATGATTTGGTAAGTCTGTTAAAAAGTCGTAATAAGCCATTCGCTTAATTTTTTTCTCGGCTAATTTCCGTTCTGTAATATCGCTAACGGTTCCAACGACTTCGACAACACGGTCATCTTCCATAATCGGTGATAAATAAATTAAAAATGTATATGTTGAATATCGTAGTTCGAAGTGATTTGCTTCACCTTGTAACGCATTTAATAAGAAACGACGATAATTTTCATAGTTATGACGTTTGTTTAAATTAGCCCTAATTTGTTTTGTTAAATCTTCAATAGATATGTTTAAATCTTTGATTAATTTCCCTTCCAAAAGTGTAAAGACAATTTGATTGTTTGCATTTAAAGTGTACTTGAAAATTCCATTTTGTAAGTTCTTTACTGTCGTTTGGAAATCATTTTTTAAAGCAGTTTCCAGTGCTGCTTCCGCTTTTTTGCGTCCTGTAATGTCGGTTCGAATGGCGATGTATTGATAAGGGATTTTTTTCTCATTTAAAAAAGGGATAATGGTTGTATTGACCCAATATTCGGAGCCGTCTTTCGCTCGATTTTTAATATCCCCTGTCCAAATGTTACCGTTTCCAATTGTTCTCCACATGTTTTTGAAAAACTCTTTTGAATGGTGTCCAGAGTTAATAATCCGATGATATTTCCCGATGAGTTCTTCAGCATTATACTTTGAGAGCGCACAAAATTTATCATTTACATATGTAATGATTCCCTTTTGATCGGTAATAACGACAACAGTCGATTGATCTAGAGCATTTTCTATGTTTTTGAGTTCATGTAAAGTTTGTGCATATTTTTTCTCTGTCAGCACTTCATTTGTTGCATCTGTTTCAAAAGAAATAATTTGTTGGACGATTTCTTTGTCGCTAAAAAGTGGAATCAGCGTTGCATATGTCCAGTAAGTTTCTCCGGCTTTATTTTTTCTTTTTACTTTCCGATGAACAATTTTTTTCGTTTTGAACGAATCTAATACTTCTGAGATAAACTTTTGGAAATCTTCTTCAGAACTTAACATATGGATATGTTGGTCAAGAAGTTCATCTTGTGAATACAGGGAAAAGTCACAAAATAGCTGATTGACGTATGAGATGGTTCCGTCTACATGAATAATTGAAATAGAAAATTTTTCTTCCAATAAAAGTGGAATAGAAGTGCTATTTTTAATTTCCGTTAGCATTCAATCACTAATCCTTTCCAGAGTTGCCTTGTTGAATCTTAAAATCTAAACGGAGAAGTCTTTACTCGTTAATCCTAATAGTCTAATTATATCATATAATTAGATTTCTGGTTATGAAGGAATCATGAATATTTATTGGTTTAGGTCTAAATAAGTGTTAAATGTGAACTAAAATGATTTTTAGTGTGAAAGTATCGGTATTTGTTAATTAATTTTAAACTTTTTGGTATGAGTAAAATGTTTGTGGGGGATAAAATAAATCCAAGAAGCCATTAATCTC